>JAJXSP010000112.1 GCA_021784515.1 Myxococcales bacterium
GCGGCGCGCCGTCCTCCTCGAGACAGAAGACGCACGCCTGGTTGCAGCGCTCGGTGACCGTGACGATCGCGGTGCGCGACATCAGCCGGCGTCGGGGTCGGTCCACAGCTGGCCGTGATCGCGCGCCTTCACCTCGGCCGCCACGCGGAACCCGACCGCGGCGCGCTCCGCCTCGGGCGCGCTGCCGTCGAGGAGCAGCCGGAACGAGGTCGTGAAGGCGAACGCCGCCTGCTGCCCCTCGGGGTCGTCGGTGTGCGCCACCAGCCCGATCCGCGCGGTGCCCGACGGGCCCGCGAACGCGTACTCGATCCGCTCGGCATCCACCGTCACCTTCTCCAGGCGCCACTCCGGGCGCGGAGGCTCCGTCGCGAGCGGCCCGAGGAGCGCCATCACCTCGGCTTCGCGCCCGGCGGGGATCACCGGCCGCCCGAGCGGCGGGTTGGTCGAGTGGCCGCGCAGGCGCATCTCGGGCGGCGCGACGCGCTCCAGGCCGAACAGCGAGCCGCCGGTGAGGGAGCGCAAGAGCTCGCGACGGGTGCGTCCGTTCGACATGGCGGGCCATTCTACGCCCAACGATCGCGCGTGCTACCGTCGGACGGTGGTGTTGCTCGACCTGGTCCTCGGCTACGAGTGCAACCTCGGCTGCGACCACTGCACGATCACCTCGTCGATGCGGCGGCGGAACATGAGCACGTCCCAGGCGCGGGCGGCGATCGCGCGCGGCGGGGCGCGGGGCATGAAGCGCCTGCAGCTCGGCGGCGGCGAGCCGACGATCCGACGCGACCTCGCCGCGCTGTGCGCCTTCGCGCGGGCGCGCGGCTTTCGCGACGTGAAGGTCCAGACCAACGGCCTGATGCTCGCCGTCGAGGGCTACCTGCCGTCGCTGATGCGGGCGGGGCTCGGGCGGCTTTCGATCTCGGTGCACGCGCACGAGCGCGATCGCTACGAGCGCCTGACGCGCGTCCCGGGCAGCTTCGCGCACCTCGAGCGCGGCCTCGCGGCGGCGGTGGCGAGCGGGCTGCCCGTCGAGGCGGAGCTGATCGCGAAGGAGGACACCTTCCGCCACCTGCCCGCGGCGGCGCGCTGGCTCGCCGAGCGCGGCGTGCGCGCCGTGCGGCTGTGGCTGGTCTCGCTCAGCGACGGCAACGCGGCGCACCCGGAGTCGCTGCCGCGCATGAGCGAGCTGGCGCCCATCTTCCGCGCGGTGTTCGACGAGGCGCGCGCCGACGGGCGGAGCGCGGTGTCGCTCCACCTGCCGCGCTGCCTGCTCGCGGGGTACGAGGAGCACGCGGTCGACCCGGCGGCGGGCGGGGTGCTGTGCGTCACCCCCGACGCGGAGTTCACGCTCGAGGCCTCGCGGCTCGGCGGGCACGTCAAGCCGCCGTCGTGCCGCCTGTGCGTCCACGACGCGAGCTGCGCCGGCGTGCGCGAGGACTACGCCGCGCGCCACGGCACCGACGAGCTGGTGCCCGTCGAAGCCTGACTCACCGACGCCATCGCCGGGCGGTTCGTGATAATCCTTCGCCATGCGCACGAGCTCCGTCCTTTCGCTCGCCCTCGCCGCGCTCAGTCGGGCCCTGATGCAGGCCGCTTTGGCGGCCTTGGCTCTCAACGGATGCGGCGGCCCGCCCCCGCCCCCGCCGGTCGCCGACGCCGGCATGGACCTCGCCGCGCCGGTCGACCTCGGCCCGCGCTCGACCCTCAGCGACGACGAGGCGCAAAAGGCGCGGACCGCGTGCACCTTCACCGCCGGCGCGATGCCCGGCGAGACGCTGGCGAAGGACGCGCCGATCGGCCCGCAGCTGCCGATCGACACCGTCGTCATCATCATGATGGAGAACCGCTCCTTCGATCACCTCCTCGGCGATCTGCCGGCGGCGGGGCAGAAGGACGTGGAGGTGGCACCGCCCGCCGCCTCGAACCCCGATGCCAAGGGCGATCCGGTGGCGCGCTTCCACCTCGATCACTTCTGCTTCGACGATACGAACCACGAGTGGGACGGCTCGCACCGCCAATACGACGACGGGAAGATGGACGGCTTCGTCGTCACCAACCAGGGCGGCCTCGGCGACCCCGACGGGCGCCGCGCGATGGGCTACCAGACGAAGGACGATCTGCCGTTCCTCTATTCCCTCGCGACGAACTTCGCGATCGCCGACCACTACCACTGCTCGCTCCTCGGGCCGACCTTCCCGAACCGCGAGTACCTCTACGCGGCGACCTCGTTCGGCCAGACCGAGAACAACGTCTTCACGGAGACGAAGCCGACGCTCGTGCGTGCGCTCGACGCCGCGGGCGTGGACCGCCACGAGTACTTCGAGAGCGCGCCCGGCTCGGGGATGTTCGGCGACTTCCACAACAACGACGTCTACAAGATCGACGATCCGAACAACCCGCTCTTCGCCGACATCGCGGAGGGCGCGCTGGCGCCGGTCACCTTCATCGATCCCAACCTCTCCGACGAGGACGGCTCGGCGCACGACGACGATCACCCGCCCGCCTCCGCGCAGGCGGGCGACCGCTTCCTGCAGACGATTCTCGCCGAGCTGATGAAGGGGCCGCAGTGGCCGCACATGGCGATCTTCATCACGTGGGACGAGCACGGCGGCCTCTACGACCACGTGCCGCCGCCGGCCGCGTGCCCGCCCGACGGCCTCGGCCCCGTCGACGGCAAGGGCAATCCGCTGCCCGGCGCATTCGACCGCCTCGGCGTGCGCGTCCCGCTGATCGTGGTGTCGCCCTACGCGCGGCCGCACTTCGTGTCGCACGCCACCTACGACCACACGTCGATCACCCGCTTCGTCGAGGCGCGCTTCCTGATCCCCGCGCTGACGAAGCGCGACGCGAATGCCTCACCGCTGTATGAGCTGTTCGACTTCTCGACGCCGGCGCTGCTCGCCCCGCCCGCGCTCCCCGACGCGCCGCTCGATCCGGCGCAGCAGGCCTACTGCCAGGCGACCTTCCCGTTCCCGCGCCCCGACGGCGGCGGCGCTCCCGACGGCGGCGCTCCCGACGGCGGCGCTCACTGACCGCGCGCCCGCGCAACCGGTGTATCCTTCGCCGATGCGCGCCAGCCTCCTCTTCACGATCGCGTTGATCACCGTCGGATGCGGCGCCGGCTCCGGCGGCGCACCCGACGGCGCGCAGGCGGCCGGCGACATGGCGGTGGCGTCGCTCGACGACCTCGCCACGGAGGCCGAGGACCTCACGCCCGCCGGACCCTGCGGCGGCGACAAGCACCCGCCCGACGGCGGCGTGTGCCTCCTCTCGGTGACCGGCCGGGTCGTCGACGAGAAGGGCGCGGGGCTGCCCGACGTGCAGGTCACCGTGTGCGGCCCGATCTGCTACTACGGCATCGTCGGCGCCGACGGCAGCTTCGCCGTCAAGCTCGGCCTCCACGTCGTCCCCGATCGCTGGGCGACCGAGATCCACGGGCGCCCCGATCACGTGAGCTACTACGTCCCGCTTCCCCCGATCGGCGACGGCAAGGTGCGCTATCCCGATCCCTTCGTCGTGCCGGCGCTGCCCGCGATGGGCCCCGAGATCGCGCTCGGTCAATCGAAGCAGACGCTCGCGAGCGGCGACGTCACGCTGGACCTCGCCAAGGACACCAAGGTGATGCTCGACGCCGAGGACGTGGTCGCCGGTCCGTCGGGGCGCCAGTTCCGCACGGTGACGATCCCCGACCCGAAGACGATGCCGTTCGTCGATCCGATGGACCCGCCGCTCGCGCTGTTCGGCGTCGCGCCCTTCGAGGCCACCTTCGCCCCGGGCGCGCAGCTCGCGTTCAACAACACGACCGGCCTCGCCGCCGGCGCCGCCGTCGACGTGTTCGTGCAGGTCGGCCTGAACGAGCCGGGCGCGGCCGGGTCGTGGAACAAGACCGCGACCGCGCACGTCGTGTCGATGAATGGCACGACGCGGATCGCGATGGATCCCGGCCAGGCCATCACCGAGACGCGCTTCATCGCGCTGCGCAAGGGCCCGTGACCTGATGCTCGACTTCGAGGCGGCGCGGAAGAACCCATTCGCGCCCGGGCTGTTCGCCGGGCAGGTGGCGGTCGTGACCGGCGGCGGCACCGGCATCGGGCTCGCCGTCGCCGAGGAGCTGCTCGCGCTCGGCGCGAAGGTGGCGATCGCCAGCCGCGATCCCGCGCACTACCAGGCCGCCCTCGAGCGCCTCGAGAAGATCGGCGAGACGTGGGCGGGGCGCTGCGACATCCGCGAGCCCGACGAGGTGGCGAAGCTCGTCGACGGCGTGCTCGAGCGCTTCGGCCGGATCGACGTGCTCGTCAACAACGCGGGCGGGCAGTTCCTCGCCCCCGCGGTGGCCATCTCGCCGCGCGGCTTCGAGGCGGTCGTCCGCAACAACCTGCTCGGCACTTTCAACGTCACGCGCGAGGTGGCGACGCGCGCGATGATCCCGCACAAGCGCGGCGCGATCGTCAACGTCACGGTCAACGCCTCGCGCGGCTTCCCGGCGATGTCGCACACGGGCGCCGCGCGCGCCGGCGTCGAGAACCTCACCATGTCGCTCGCCGTCGAGTGGGCCGAGCACGACGTGCGTGTGAACTGCGTCGCCCCGGGCAACAACATCCGCTCGAGCGCGGTGGATCGCTACGGCGAGGCGGCCTTCGAGATGGCGCGCCGCGCGACGCCGCAGAAGAGGCTCGGCTCCGTCGAGGAGGTGGCGCACGCCGTGGTCTTCCTCGCGGCCCCGGCGGCGTCGTTCATCACCGGCGCGATCCTGCGCGTCGACGGCGGGCAGGCGCTGTGGGGCGACGTCTGGCCGATCCCCGAGCGCGGGGGCTGATCAGGGGACGCGCGCGCCGAGCAGGAACGCGAGCGCGCCGGGCAGGCGCTGCGCCCAGTAGATCTCGTTGTGCTGCCCGCCCGCCTGCACGACGTGGTGGAAGTCGGCGCCCTCGACGTAGCCGATCGATAGATAGGTCTGCGCGAGCATGTTCGTGTTCGCGACGTCGTCGTTGTCCTGCCCCGAGTCGCCGCTGTCGACGTACACGCGGTCGGGCCGCACCTTCGCTCCCTTCGTCGCCGCCACGTCGCCGATGATCACGTCGTTGTCCCACCACGTCGACGGCGACATCGCGCCGACGAGGCCGAACACGTCGGGGCGCTTCACGCCCGCGTAGGCGGAGATCAGCCCGCCCAGCGACGAGCCGAGGATCGCGGTGTCGGCGCGCCCGGGCCGCGTGCGGAGCATCTGGTCGACGCGCGGCTTCAGCTCGTCGGTGATCATCGCGAGGTAGGCGTCGCCGCCGCCGCCGCCCATCCCCCCGTCGGTGGGCGTGAGCTCGTAGATGCGCGCCGGCGTGTTGTCGATCCCGATCACGATGGTCTCGCGGATCGAGCCGTCCTCGGCCGCGCCGTCGAGCGTCTCGTCCACCATCCACTCGTTGCCGCCGAAGGCGAGCGCGGGATCGAAGAGGTTCTGGCCGTCGTGCATGTAGACGACGGGGTAGGTGGCGCGCGTGTTCTCGTCGTAGCTCGCGGGCAGGTAGGCGCGGATGGTGCGGTCGTCGGGGAGCTTCTGCGAGTGGAAGGTCTGGATGAGCACGACCACCTTGCCCGCGGTCGAGGTGAAGTGCGGCCACGCATCGACCGTGGCGCCGGGCATCACCTTGTAATTGGGTCCGCGCGACCAGGTGGCGTCGTCGAGGAGCGGCTTCCACTCGAGCGGGGCGGCGACGGCATCGCTCTGCCAGGTCCAGGTGTCGTCGGCGCCCGCGGTCATGGGCAGGCCGTGGTTCCAGTCGAGCGGGCCGGTCGATCCGCGCACGGCGAGCGCGTGGCCGCCGGCAGGATAGTGGACGCGGATCACCGTCGGGGCGGGGGCGAGGTCGGCGGCGGCGCCATCGGCGGGCGCAGGCGGGCGGGCATCGGGAGCGGCCGCCGCGTCTCCGACGATGGCCGCGTCTCCGACGTAGGCCGCGTCTCCGGCGAGGGCCGCGTCTCCGACCGCGGCGTCCGTGGCGGTGGGCTCCGGAGCCGGCGATCCACAGCCGGCGACGATCAGGGCGAGAGCGAGCGCGCGCACGCGAGGCCCATAGCACGGCGGCGGTCCGACGGGAAGCGCTCTCGGCACCCAGTTCCCGCTCAGCACCGACAAGCCGGTCGAGGCGGCCAGTCGTCGGTCACCAAGATCGCCAACGACCCGTCGGACTGCATCGACCGCAACCACAACGGGAAGATCGAGACCTCGAGCGACGTCAACGGCGACGGCGTGATCCAGCTCGATTGCAACGGCGACGGCATGCCCGACGACGTCGCGTCGGTGAAGGCGCAGGCCTGCACCAACGGCAAGCCGCAGGAGTTCTACGGCCTCGACGACGAGTGCGTCCTCTTCACCGTCAACACGAACAACTCGAACAGCACGGGGCGGCCGCTGTCGCTCGGGCCGGGCGCGGTCGACTTCGGCCCGTCGGCCAACGGCCAGGACGTGATGGTCGACGGCTCGGCCTACGCGGCGGTGCGCATCGCCGGCGACGGCAAGGGCGTGGGCGTGGACCGCGATCAGAACGTGACACGAAGGTCCAGATTTCGGCGCGCACCGGCAACACGCCCACGCCCGACCAGAGCTGGGGCCAGCCGATCCCGCCTCAGACCTCATCGACGGTCCACCTCGTCGGCGGCGTGCAGATCGCGCCGAACGCCGTCGGCAACGCGATGATGGTCGGCGACGGCTACCTGCAGGTCGAGGTGGATCTCTCCACCACCGACAAGAACCAGTCGCCGCGCCTGCGCCGCGTCGAGGTGCTCTACGAGTGCCCCGGCGGCATCGGCTAGCCGGCCTCCTTCCCCTCGCCATCCCCTCGCCGAATCGCCGGGCCCCTGCTTGATCGACGAGCAGGTCCGCGCTTGATGCCCGCCTGTACAACGCGGTTCGGACGCACTAGAGTACCGTCGCCAACCGCGTTCAAGGAGGTCGTGCCATGGCCGACCGCGCTACGATCCAGTTCAACGATGTGACACTCGAGTTACCGGTGATTGTCGGCTCCGAGCAGGAGCGGGGGCTCGACATCGCCGCCCTGCGCGCCAAGACGGGTGCGGTCACCATCGACCAGGGCTTCGGCAACACCGCCTCGACGACGAGCGCCATCACGTTCCTCGACGGCGAGAAGGGCATCCTGCGCTACCGCGGGATTCCGATCGAAGAGCTGGCGGAGAAGTCCACCTTCGTCGAGACCTCGTACCTCCTCATCTACGGGAAGCTCCCAAGCAAGACGGAGCTGGCGGACTTCTCCCGGCTGCTCACGCGGCACTCGATGATCCACGAGGACATGAAGCGCTTCTTCGAAGGCTTCCCCGGGACGGCGCACCCGATGGCGGTCCTCTCCTCGATGGTCGCCGCGCTGTCGAGCTTCTATCCCGAGGCGATCGACATCAAGAACCGCGAGGTCATCGACATCACCATCGCGCGCCTGCTCGCCAAGGTGCGCACCATCGCCGCCTTCGCCTTCAAGAAGTCGATCGGCCAGCCGTTCATCTACCCGCGCAACGAGCTGTCCTACTGCGCGAACTTCCTCAACATGATGTTCGCGGTGCCTGCCGAGCAGTATCCGATGGACGACGACGCGGTGAAGGCGCTCAACCTGCTCCTGATCCTCCACGCCGACCACGAGCAGAATTGCTCGACGTCGACGGTGCGCCTCGTCGGCAGCGCCCAGACCAACCTGTTCGCCTCGATCTCCGCCGGCGTGTGCGCGCTCTGGGGCCCGCTGCACGGCGGCGCGAACCAGGAGGTGATGGAGATGCTCGACCAGATCCACGAGTCGGGCGAGTCGGTCGACAAGTGGATTGCGCGCGCGAAGGACAAGAACTCGAACTTCCGCCTGATGGGCTTCGGCCACCGCGTCTACAAGAACTTCGACCCGCGCGCGCAGATCATCAAGCGCTCGGCCGACACCATCCTCAAGCGCTTTGGGATCAACGATCCGAAGCTCGACATCGCGAAGCGGCTCGAGGAGGTCGCGCTCAAGGACCAGTACTTCATCGAGCGCAAGCTGTACCCGAACGTCGACTTCTACAGCGGCATCATCTACCGCGCGCTCGGCATCCCGACGAACATGTTCACGGTGATGTTCGCGCTCGGCCGGCTCCCCGGCTGGATCGCCCACTGGAAGGAGCAGATCGAGTCGCCGACGGCGCGCATCGGCCGGCCGCGGCAGATCTACACCGGCCCGACGCTGAACCACTACGTCGGGATGGAACAGCGCGCCTGATCTTTCCCCCTCGTCAAGCCGCTGGCGGCCCGCTGCCGCGCGCTTGACACCTCCCCCCCCCGCTCCGCTCCCAACGCCCGCCCGCCCGCGACTCCACCGCTGGCACGGCGGTCGCTTATTGCTGGCCCGTGGCCCGCGTGCGGCCACCACGGAGCCCCGCCATGACCCGCTTGCTCTTCGTCGACGACGACCCCGCGATCCTGCGCATCTTCCAGCGGATGTTCACGCGCCCCGACACGCAGGTGGACGTGGCGCAGGACGCAGTTCGTGCGCTGCCCCTGATCGAGAAGAACGACTACGACGTCGTGATCTCCGACTTCTCGATGCCGGGGATGTCGGGCGCCGAGCTGCTCGCGCGGGCGTGCGAGCTGCGGCCGGATTCGATGCGCATCCTCGTCACCGCCCACACCGACTTCGGCGCGGCGGTGGCCGCGATCAACCGCGGCGAGGTGTTCCGCATCGCGCGCAAGCCGTGGGACGACGACGACCTGCGCTTCTCGCTCAAGCTGGCCGTCGAGACCCGGCGCGCGAACCTGGAGCGCCGCGAGATGGCGCGCCAGCTCGCCGAGAAGAACGGCGCGCTCGCCACCGCCAACGCCCGGCTCCGCCAGCTCAACCAGCGGCTCGATGCGGCGGTGCAGCAGCGCACGGTCAACCTGCTCGACGCACTGATCAACGCGCTCGACTTTCGCGACACCGAGACCCTGAACCACTCCAAGCGCGTGAGCGCCTACGCGCGGCGCCTCGGCGAGGAGCTGCGCCTGTCGAGCCACGAGCTGGTCGTCGTGGCGCAGGGCGCGCTGCTCCACGACATCGGCAAGATCGGCGTGCCGGACGCGGTGCTGCTCAAGCCGGGAAAGCTCGACGAGCAGGAGTGGGAGCTGATGCGGCGCCACCCGGCGCTCGGCTCCGACCTCCTCGCGCCGATCGAGTTCCTCCGCGAGGCGCGCGAGATCGTGTTCCAGCACCACGAGCGCTTCGACGGCGGCGGGTATCCCTCGCGCATCGCGGGTGACGCGATCTGCATCGGCGCCCGCATCTTCGCCGTCGTCGACACCTACGACGCCATCACCTCCGACCGCCCCTACCGCAAGGGCGCCCCGTACGCGCCCGCGCGCGCGGAGATCCTGCGCGTCACCGGCTCGCAGCTCGACCCCGTCGTCACCGAGGCCTTCGCGCGCATCTCCGAGGCGGAGTGGCACAAGATCCGCGAGGAGGTCGAGCACGGCTCCTCGACGGCGACGATGGTGTGCGAGAGGTCGCGGGAGCTGGGCGAGGAGTTCGAGCTGAAGGGCAACGAGCTGGCGGCGAGCATCCTGCCGATGCTCGGCCAGGCGGTCGGCTGACCAATCACCTCCTCTCCCGCCATCACCCGTCCCCACTTCCCACGCGAACCTTCCGGCCGTTCCTACCCGACCCGCGCGGCGATGCGCGCGATCCCCTCGGCGAGCAGCTCCGGCGGCGTGAGCAGGCTGACGACCAGGTAGGCGCGGTCCTCGAACGGGAAGTCGTAGAAGTAGCCGGGCTGCGTCAGGACGCCGTCCTGGCGGAGCAGGTCGATCGCCCACGCCTCGTCGGTGCGCGTCGCCGGCATGCGTAGCGTCGCGGTCCAGCCGCCTTCGACGGGGAGCAGCCCGAGCGCCGTGCCGCGCACCGCGGCCGCCGCCGCCGCGAGGCTCGCGCGCGTGCGTCCGGCGATCGCCGCGCCGACGGTGGATCGGAGCCCGAGCAGCCGTGCCGCCGCGTGCTGCACCGGCGCGCCGACGGACAGGTAGGTGTCGGCGATCAGCTCCAGCCGCTGCAGGGCCGCCGCGCGCGCGGCCGGCGGCCCGGCGACGCAGATCCAGCCCAGCTTGAGCTGCGGCAGCCCCACCACCTTCGACAGCCCGCTCAGGCAGAACGTGAGCGCGCGCTCCTCGTCGACGAGCGTCTCGACGCGTTCGGCGTCGGGCGCGAATGCGTAGTCCGAGAAGACCTCGTCGGAGATCAGGGCGAGGTCGTGCTCGACGGCGAGCGTGGCGAGGGCGGAAAGCTCCTCGCGTCGGATGAACGACCCCGTCGGGTTGTTCGGGTTGACCAGCAGGATCGCCCGCGAGCGCGGACCGATCGCCGCCCGCACTGCCGCGAGATCGAGGTGCCACGCGCTGTCGAAGCCGAGGGTGTACGGGCGGAGGCGCACCGATTCGAGGGCTGCGAGGAAGTCGAACAGCGGGTAGCTCGGGTGCGGCACCAGCAGCTCGTCCCCCGGGTCGGCGAGCAGCTTGAAGAGCCACCCGTAGGCCTCGCTCGTCGAGGCGGTGAGCACCAGCCGCTCCGGATCGACGGTGTGCCCGCGCTCGCCGTAGTAGGCCGACACCGCGCGCCGCGCCTCCACGAGGCCGCAGGGATCCGGCGTGTAGTGCACGGATCGCTCGTCGCCGAGCGCCGCCGTGATCTCCGCCGCGGGATAGGGCAGTCCGGCGGCCGTCGGGTTCGAGGCGGTGAGATCGAGGATCGGCGCGCCCGACGCGCGCCGCTCGTCGACCGCGCGCGAGAGGGCATTCGCCTCCACCGACCAGTCGAGGCGCGAGGAGAACATCGTGCCCTCAGATCGACCCGTCGGGGATCCGCGGCGGCGGCGTCACCTTCACCTCGGTGCCCGCGCGTCGCGTCGACGGTTCGGGGCGCGCGTGGGCGCCGCGGCGCAGGTAGTACGAGGCCATGTCGTACTCGAAGAACGCCATCATCTGCGTGTCGACCACCTTGCGCCACAGCGCCCGCGCCTCGTCGAGCTTGCCGTCTTCGAGCCGTCGCATCGCCTCGTAGAACCAGGCCTCGGCGCGGTTGGAGGCGTTCTGCGCCTGCGCGTCCAGATCCTTCTCGGTCTCGCGTCCCGTCGCCCAGCGAGCCAGCGCGTGGTACCACTTGCCGCCGTCCACGCCGTCGAGGAACGCGCGCGCGAGCGGGTCCTCCGGCTCCGAGGCGCGCCGGTCGAGGTCGAGGATCCAGAGCGTGCAGTACACCTTCAGGTACTCGGACACCTCGCTCCGCCCGAGCGCGCGGTGGTACGCGTCGAGCGCCTCCTCGCGCTCCCCGCGCGGCACGAGGAACGCGAGCACGTCGGCGTAGGTGGCGCCGCGGTCCGGCGCCGCGTCGATCGCCTTCTCCAACTCGGCGATCGCCTCGTCGCGCTCGCCCAGGTCGTAGAGCGCCTTGCCGCGCTCGATGAGCAGCTCCGCCGCGTCCTCGCCGCTGCGCACGTCCTGGCTCTTGAGGAGCAGCTCGAAGTCGGCCGCCGCCTGGCGGCGCGCTTTCTCCGCCGCCGCCGCGTCGCCGCGCAGCTCCTGGGCGTCGCCCTCGAGGCGGCCGAGCTGCGCGCGCCAGTAGAGGAACGAGCGGCGATCCGAGGCCGCCGCGAGGAGCTGCGCCCGCTCGAGGAGCGCGAGCGCCCGCGGCCCGTCGCCGCGCTTGAGCGCGATCGTCCCCAGCTCCTCGAGCGCCGGCACCGACGGCTCCAGCGCCTGCGAGCGCTCGAAGAACTTCACCGCATCGTCCACGCGGCCGGCGTTGAAGTAGCCGCGCCCGACCTCGAAGACCGCCCGCGAGACCGTGATGCGCAGCGGCTGCCCGGGGAAGCGCTTCGTCGCGTCGTCGTGGAGGCGCTCGACCCGCCGGAGCTCCGCCTCCAGCTCGCCCGTCTTCTCGTCGGAGACGAGCTGCATCAGCCGCTTCTGCCGCAGCCGCGCCAGCGCCTCCCAGGTCTCGCGGCGGGCCGGGTCGCGCTCCAGCGCCGCCTCGAATGCCCCGATGGCGCGCACGAACAGCTCCCGCTGCTCGGCGACGTCGCCGACGCACAGCAGCGGCTCCACCGCCTGCGGGAAGCGTCGCGCCGCGTCCTCGCACACGCGCTGCGCGACGGGGCGATCGTTCGGGTCGCGAAAGAACATCGCCGCGATGGCGACGGCGTCCACGGGCTTCGCCGCCGCCGAGAGGTAGCGTTCGAGCAGCTCGCGCAGCCGCGGCACGTCGCCGGGGAGGCCGTCGAGCTTGCGCATCGCCGCCAGCGCCTCGTCGGGCTGCGAGAGGCGCAGGTAGAGGCGCGCCAGGTCCCACGCGCTGCCGCCGGTACGCTCGTTCAGCATGTCGGCGAGGTCGCGCGCGTGGTGCCCGCCGTGCTGCCAGGCCGGCCGATCCTGGTAGAGCCGCGCCAGCTCGGCGACGGCGAACGGCGACGGCCAGACCGCCACGGCCGCCTCCAGATCCTCGATGATCCGACCGCACGCGCGCTCGCTGCAACGGGACTCGGCGTCCTCGTCCGCCGCCACGGTGGCCGACGGGTCGATGCGCAGCCACTGCACCACCTGCGCGAAGCGGGCGCGCGGCGCCGGGTCCGTCGGCGCGAGCGCGATCTCGACGGCCAGCGCGGTCAGCGTCTCCTGGTGCGCACCGCGTCGCGCGAACGCCCGTTCCAGCGCTCGCGCCGTCGACGCCAGCGGCGCGTCGGGGGGCGGCGCCTGCAGCTCCGCCGGATCCCACAGCGCCAGCGTCCGGTGGGCGAAGGTGTCCCACGCGCTCTCGGCGCGGTTCGCCTTGAGGTCGCGCTCCACCTCGGCGAGCGCCCACGCCTCCAGCCCCGCGCGCGCCGCCACCCGTCGCGGATCCCCGATGGGCAGCACGTCGTAGTCGGCGCGCACCGCGGCGTACTCGTCCTCGCTCGACACCTTCACCGGAGGCAGCTTCGCCATCGCGGCGCGCGCGTCTTCGGGCGGTCGGCGCGGCCCGCAGCCGGCCCCGAGCGAGGTGCACAGCGACGCGAACAGGAGGGCGGAGCGACGGGGCGGACGGGGCATGTTTGTCTTCTCGTGTGGGATCGCGACCGCAGGAGAGCCCGCGCCTTCGACGCGCGCGGCCGGCGCGTCGCGGTAGTGTAGCGTCCCAGCCGCGGCCGTCCAACAAGCCGCCCGCGCTCTTGCCAGCGCCGCCGCGACGTGCTTCATGCTGACGGACGATGGGCTCCAACATCGTGGTCCAGAAGTACGGTGGCTCGTCGGTGGCCGACCCCGAGCGGCTGCGGCAGGTGGCCGAACGCGTGGCGTCCACGGTGCGCTCGGGGCGCCGCGTGGTGGTGGTGGTCTCGGCGATGGGCAAGACCACCGACGATCTGATCGCGCTGGCCGCCCACGTCTCCGAGGCGCCGCCGCGGCGCGAGCTGGACATGCTCCTCTCGACGGGCGAGCGGATCTCGATGGCGCTGCTGGCGATGGCCCTGCAGCGCCTGGGCGTCGAGGCGATCTCCTTCACCGGCTCGCAGTCGGGGATCCTCACCAACGACCGCCACTCGGGCGCGCGCATCATCGAGGTGCGCCCGGTGCGGATCGAGGACGAGCTGTCGCGCGGCAAGGTGGTGATCGTCGCCGGCTTCCAGGGCATGAGCTACAAGCGCGAGATCACCACCCTCGGGCGCGGCGGCTCGGACACCACGGCGGTCGCGCTCGCGGCGGCGCTGGGGGCCGAGCACTGCGAGATCTGCTCCGACGTCGACGGCGTCTACACCGCCGACCCGCGCATCGTGCCGGAGGCGCGGCGGATCGACGAGGTGAGCTACGAGGAGATGCAGGAGCTGGCCGAGCACGGCGCCAAGGTGCTCAACGCGCAGGCGGTGGAGTGGGCGCGCAAGGCCGGGATCGTGCTGTACGCGCGCGCCACGCGCGACCGCCCCGACGGCGGGCGCGTGCCCGAGACGCGGATCGGGGGTGACGCGCGCGAGCGCCGCGGCGCGGTGGCGGTGACGGGCACGCAGCGGCTCACGCGCGCGCGGCTCCCGTCGGTGGCGCAGGCGGCGGCGTTCGCGGCGGCGCTCGCCGGCG
>JAJXSP010000113.1 GCA_021784515.1 Myxococcales bacterium
GTCCGAAATAAGCCCGCGGTCGGCGTCCGTCGGCGTGCGGCCCGGCGCGCAGTACATGTAATAGGCGCTCATCGAGTCGGCGAAGCCGAGGCCGGGGCGCTCGCCGCAGGCGAAGACGCACGCATCGGGGGCGGTGATGCGCGCGATCTCGTCGAGCACCTTGAGCCGCGAGTAGCGCACGAAGATCGGCGTGGCCACGCGCAGGCCGCGCGCGCGCAGCGCCGGGACGAGCGCGCCGTGGAGCGTTTCGAGGTGCGCGTTGAGCGCCGCCGCCGAGAGCCCGTCGCCGTAGACCAGCACCACCTGCGCGCCCTTCTCGATCTTCGCGTCGACCGTCGCGCGGCCCTCGTCGGAGAGCGCGCGGCCGGCGTCGGGGCGCTGGAGGAAGTGCTGCTTCGACTCGGCGCGCGAGGCCACCTCCACCAGCCCGAGCTTCGCGATCAGGCCGCGATCGACCTCGCTCATCACGGCGTCCTTGGCCGCCGCGTGGTCGGCCCGGAACCGGAGCAGCGTGTTGGTCCGGTAGCGCGTGCCGGCGCGACCGACCGCGATCCGCGCGGGCGTCGCCTCGAGCTGGGCGCGCAGCGCAGGCGCGTCGGCGGGGGCGAGGTTGACGCCGCGGTCCGGCGCGAGCAGCACTCCGCCCGCCCCGTCGAGCCGCTCGGGCGCCATCTCGCCGAGCGCGCTGCGCACGAGGGCGGCGATCCTCGAGCGGTCGATCATGACGACTGCCGATGTAACACGGTTCAGGGGCGGGTGGCGCGGCCGATGCCGATCGGCACGCACGGGAGCAGCGCCTTGAAGAGCAGGTTCGCCGACGGATTCGCCATCAACGCGCTGAACCAGAGCGTGTAGTGCGGCGAGGACGACGCCGGATCGGGCGGCTCGATCGCGCCCGGCAGCAGGCCCACCACGGCCGGGTTCGCCTTCGCCCATCCCACGTCGCCGATCGTGATCGGCAGGACGGCCTCGCGCGTGCCGGTCCAGAACTGCCCGTCGGTGGAGGTCGCGTAGTTGATCACCGTGTTGCACTTGTCGACCGCCTGCGCGAACCACATGCGGTAGATCCCGGTCCGCGCGTCGTAGAGCACGCGCGCCGAGAAGCCGTCGGCCGCGTCCCTCGGCAGGTTCAAGCGGTTGTCCGGCGTCTGGACCGTGTCGGTCGCCCAGGTCTGCCCTCCGTCGACGGAGCGGGCGATGCCGATGGTCGGCAGCGGCGACTTCCAGTCGCGCGTGAAGTAGAGCAGCCACTCGCTCGACGAGATCGGGCTGGGCAGGAGCCACGGGAACTGGATGCCGCCGTTGCACGCATCGGAGGCGCAGGGCGTGGGGAGGATCGTTTGCGGGCCGAAGCTCTTGCCGCCGTCGCTGCTCGAGAGCACGCCGAGGTCGCTCGCCGCGCCGAACGAAGTGACGGAGTAGAACAGCCGCACGTCGGTCGGCGAGAGGCGCAGCACCGACGGCGAGTAGTAGAGCTTGCCCTTCTCGGGCGGCAGCAGCGGCTGCGGGGCCGGCGTCCAGCTCGTGCCGTCGGGCGAGGTGGCGCTGCCGATGCCGATCCCGTCCGAGTTCGCGCCGGCGAAGTAGAGCGTGTAGCCGCTCGGGCCGTGGTCGATCGCGGGCAGGCCGACGTCGTCGGTGGCCCACGCGACCGGAGGCGCGAGGACCGGCGCGTTCTCGAAGGTGAACGGCGGCGGGTCGATGAAGATGCCGGTCGCGCTCTGCCCGATGCCGGTGCCGGCGATCACCGTGAGGTACGTCTTGTGGCTCGGCGAGGCGCGGTCGAGAGCGACACTTGCCGTCGCCACGCCCTTCTCGAAGGTGAACGGGGCGGTCGCGCGCGCGTTGCCCCAGGAGCTGGCGAACGTCGCGGTGCCCGAGTAGCTCGAGGGCACGCTGTGGTTGGCGTCGGCGAAGGCGGTGATGGTGACCGGGAACGCCTGCCCCTCGGTGACGCACAGCGAGTCGCCGTCGCCGACCATGCAGCCGCCGGGGTGCACCTCGAGCGTGAGCGAGCAGGCCGCCTCGGACGGCGACGACACGCACGCGCCGCACACGCACGAGAGCCCCTGCGGGCAGCTGCCGTCGCTGCCGCACAGATAGCCGGCCGAGGGGACGGCGGGCGAGTAGCAGCCCGCGGCGAGGGCGGCGACGAGGACGGCGAGGCGGATCATCAGAACACCCCCGCGATGGCGAGCCCGCCGCCGCTCGGTGACAGCGACGGCGCGAGCGTGAGCTTGGGCGCCTCGCGGTCGATCTTGCGGCCGAGCACGAACAGCCCGATCGCGCCCGCGGTGGCCGCCGCCGCCACCCCGTACCCGACCCAGGCGGCGATGACCTCCGTGCGTGCGGCGTCCTGCGCGTCGACGTACTTCGCGTCGAACGAGGGGGGCATCGCCGCGTTCGCGCCCGAGGAGACGACGCCCGCGTTGCGGTAGGCGAGCGCCGAAAACGCGATCCCGCTGGCGAGGGCGCCGACGGCGAGCACCCCGAGGCCGTAGGCGGCGAAGCGCGCCCCGCGCCCCGGCGGCGGCGGCGCCTCGCGGTAGATCACAACCTCCTTGAGGACGATCCGCTCCTTCTCCACGACGGGCGGCTTGCCCGCGTCGCCCGCCTTCATGCGTTCGTCGAGGTTGGCGACGCGCCGCTTCACCGTGTCCTCGTCGTCGGCGCCCGGCTTGCCGGCGAGGTAGCGGCGGTAGGCGTCGCCCGCTTCCTTCAGGCGGCCGAGGCGCTCGTAGCACTGCGCCAGGTTGTACTGGAGATCGGGCAGCGGGCGCAGCGCGAAGGCCGCTTCGATTTCTCTTGCCGCCTCGTCATAGCGGCCGTCGTCGTACAGGGCGACGCCGGTGCGGAGGTGCGCGCGCGCCTGCTGCGTCCCGTCCTCGGGCGACGGCTGCGCGACGGCGGGAGCGGCGGCGAGGAGCAGGAGCAGGGCAGGGAAGGCCGGAGCGAGTCGCATCGATTCCTCTGCGCTTGCGGGCGGGGCACCGCGCGAGCGCGGAACGTAACACGGCGCCCAGCGACGGCGCGAGGCCGCGCGGAGGCTACCCGAAGATCGACGGATCGCCGGCCCGCGCCGTCAGCCGTCCGTCGCGCATCAGCCCCATTTCCTCCATCCACGCCTCGAACTCGGGCGCCGGGCGGAGCCCCAGCAATTGCCGCAGCGTCGCGTCGTCATGGAAGCTCGTCGATTGGTAATTGAGCATCACGTCGTCGCCCATCGGCAATCCCATGAAGAAGTTGCAGCCGGCCGTCGCGAGGAGGATCTCGAGGTTCTCGAGGTCGTTCTGATCGGCGTCCGCGTGATTGGTGTAGCAGGCGTCGCAGCCCATGGGCAGCCCGTGCAGCTTGCCCATGAAATGGTCCTCGAGGCCGGCGCGGGTGATCTGCCGCGCGTCATAGAGGTATTCGGGGCCGATGAAGCCGACCACCGTATTGAGCAGGAATGGCTGGAAGCGCCGCGCGAGCCCGTAATTGCGCGCTTCGAGGGTCAACTGGTCCGCGCCGCCGTGGGCGTCGGCCGAGAGCGCCGAGCCCTGCCCCGTCTCGAAGTACATCACGTTCGGGCCGGTGGCATTTCCGAGCTTGCGCGCCATGTCCCACGCCTCGTGGAGCATGGAAATGCTGACCCCGAATGCGGTCAATCCCTTCTCGCTGCCGCACAGCGATTGGAACATCAGCCCGAGGCGCGCCCCCTCGGCGAGCGCCTTCATCTGCGTGGTGACGTGGGCGAGGCAGCAATTCTGCGTCGGCACCTTCCACTCGTCGAGGAAGGCCTGCGTGGCGTCGAGGATCGCGCGTGTCTGAGCCACGCTGTCGGTCACCGGGTTGATCCCCAGCACCGCGTCGCCGGCGCCGAACGACAATCCATCTTTGATGGAGGCGAGGATCCCCGCGACGGAGTCCTGAGGGTGATTCGGCTGCAGGCGAATGGCGAGGCGGCCGGGCAGTCCGAGGGTGTTGTTGGCGTGAACCACGACGCGGATCTTCTTCGCCGCCACCACCAAATCGAGGTTCGACATCAGCTTGGCGCAGGCGGCGATCATCTCGCTGGTGAGGCCGCGCCCGAGGCGGAGCAGGTCGGCGCCCGAGGTGCGCTCGTCGAGCACGTGCTCGCGCAGCTGCGCCACCGTCCACGACTTCACCGGCTCGTAGATCGGCCGCGACAGCTCGTCGGTGATCAGGCGCGTCACCGCGTCCTGCTCGTAGGGGATCACCGGGTGCTCGTAGATCTCCTCGAGCCGCACCTCGGAGAGCACCAGCTTCGCCGCCACGCGCTCGACGGCGCTGCGCGCGGCGACGCCGGCGAGCCGGTCGCCCGACTTCTCCTCGTTCGCCTTCGCCATCACCTCGCGGAGGTCGGCGAACGCGTAGGTGGTGCCTCGCAGCGTCGCCGACAGGTTCATGGTGGTGAGGTGGGCGACGCGGTGACGGGGGCCGACGGCGCCTGCGAGGGAATGCCCCCGTCGGGCAGCGGGTTCGGCTGGAGCAGCCCCGGTTGCGCCAGCGGCGGGAATGCGTCGGGGTTCTCCTTGCGGTCGATCGCCTCGAGGCGGTCGCGGGCGTTCATCTGCTCGCGATAGTCGAGGTGCGCCGCGCGGGTGATGTACTCGTGGAGCGCCAGGTCGCGCGCGCGCTCGTCTTTGGCCTGCTCGATCTTGAGCGCCCAGGGCTCGAGATCGGACGCCTTCGGTCCGGGCGGCGGCGCGGGCGGCGGCACGTACTCGCCCGGTCCGGGCGGCTTCTCGGGGGGCGGCGTGGCGGGCGTGGGCGACGGCAAGCCGGGAGGCGGCCGCGACGGCTCGTCGAGCGTCGGCACGCGGGTGGGCCGCGCGATCGGTGGCGCATTGGGGTCCTCGCCCGGCGTCACGGTCCGCGGCGTACCGCCGTTGTCGTCGCGCGGGAGCGAGTAGACGAGGCCGCCCACGATGACGGCCAGGAGAGCGGCGGAGGCGATGAGCAGCTTCTTCATGGGGGCGCGGTGAGTGTAACCGATGCCCTGCTGTTCCGTTTCCCGGTCGCCGCTGCGGCGTGACGCCGCGCGGGGCCTGCCGTCGCCGCGGCGGCCGTCGCGGGTGTGCTACCTTCCGCGCGCCCGAGAGGCCCCTCCGTGAAGCTCCGGCTCTTCGTCCTCCTCACTGCGCTGTACCTGGCGTTCGCGAGCCGCGAGCCGCCGTGGGGCGACTCGCACGTGGTCTATGCCACCACCGAGAACCTCGTCGAGCACCTCCGCATCGACGTGGCGCTCCCGGGGCCGCCGCAGTTTTACGTCTCGCGCGACCACGTCGAGGAGCGCGTCGGCAAGGACGGCAAGAAGCGCGAGGTCCACGAGAAGCGGCAGTACGGCGTGTTCCCCCTCGGCAACGTGGTCGCGCTCGCGCCGGGCTACGAGCTGTTCCGGATCCTGCGCCGCATCCCCGGCGCGCCGACCGAGCTGCTCTACGCCTACACCGTGCACGTGCCGCCGTCGCTGATGATCGCCGGCGCGTGCGTGCTCTTCATGGTGCTCGCGCGCCGCCACGGCGCACGGGAGCGCGTCGCCTTCTGGCTCGCGCTGGGCCTCGGCACCTGCACCGTGCTGGTGATCTACGCGCGCTCGCCTTTTTCCGAGGCGCTCCAGACGCTCGCCTTCACCTGGATGGTGGAGCGGGCGATCTCCGTCGGTGAGCGGGCGACGAGGCGCGGTGCATTTTGGGGCGGCGTGGCGTGCGGGCTGCTCTTCAACTCGAAGCTCGTCTACGCGCTGTGCATCCCGGTGGTGCCCGCGTACTGGATCTGGCGCCACCGGCGCGAGAGGCGCGCGCTCGTCGGTGCGCTCGCCGCCGCCGCGGTGCCGATGGCAGTCCTGTGCGGGATCGCGATCGGCCACAACTGGTACAAGACGCACACCCTCTTCGACACCGGCTACCAGATCCCCGAGGGCGTCTTCTCGGGGAACGCCTACGCCGCGCTGTACGGCTTCTTCCTCTCGCCGGGCAAGTCGATCTTCCTCTACAGCCCGCCGCTCCTGCTCGGGCTCCTCGGGCTGCCGACGTTCTTCCGCGCGCATAAGGAGCGGGCGGTGCTGATCCTGACGCTCACCGGGATCATGACGGTCGCCAACGCGGCCTTCCGCTACTGGCATGCCGACTACTGCTGGGGGCCGCGGCTGCTCGTCCCCTTCACGCCGGCGTGGCTGCTCTTTTCCGCGCCCTGGCTGGGTGGCGCGCTCGCGCGCGGGCGGCGCCGGCTGCGTGCGCTCGCCGTCGGTGGGCTCGTCGGCGCCGGGCTGTACGTGCAGGTCCTCGGCAGCGCCTTTTACTGGGACCACTACATCCGCATCGCCATCGCGGTGAAGGACCAGACCGGCGCGCCCGGCTGGTACACCGAGGACCTCCACCAGTGCCACTTCATCCCGCAGTTCTCGCCGCTCGTCGGGCACGCGTGGCTGCTGCGCCACTGGCTGCTCTCGGACAACGACCTGCTCGCCGACGCGCCGTGGCGCCGCGTCATCGCCGGCAAGGTCGACGTGGCGAACGAGTGGCGCGGCACCGACATCGACCTGTGGTTCTACGAGTGGCTGAAGAAGCCCGGCGCGCCGAGGTGGGGCTACCCGATGCTGGCGCTGTACGGAGCGGCGATGGGCTGGGCGGCGTGGGGGATTCGGCGGCGGCTCGCGTAAGCGCGAGCCGGCCGTGAGCGTGAGCGTGAGCGTGAGCGTGAGCGTGAGCGTGAGCGTGAGCGGTTGTCCGATCGCCCCTCGACCTTTCCGCGGCCGGAATTGACGCGCGCTCGTCGATGATCGCGCCGCGCGAGCCGCCAGCTCTCCGACCTTCGTTTCGCCGAGACGGCGGCAGTTCTTGATCGGTCGCGCGCCGCGTGGGAGGCTCCGCCCAATGATGGAGCGCGCTCGTGCAAAAGAGCAAATCACCCAACTCGTTAATGCCTTCTCGGCGGAGCGCGCGATCCTACGGCCGTTCATTCGCGAGGCCAGCCCGGAGAGCTACTTCCTTTCCGACTGGCAGCATTCCCTGATCTTTCCATATGACGAAGACTTCCATATGACGAAGACTTCCATCTGTATTCGGAAGCCACACTCAAGGCGAAGTATCCCGGCGCACTGCGATACTTGAGCGACCACAAGAGTACGCTTTGCGAGCGCGACCGGGGGAAGTGCAAGGGCCCGGGCTGGTTTCGATTTGGTCGAACCCAGAACATCGGTGAGATGGGTCCGGAGAAGATCGTGGTCCTCGTGCTGTCCGATCACGCCCGTGCCTTCCTGGACCGTGAGGGCCTGTACTTCACCGGCGGCGGCAACGGCCCCTACTACGGCATCCGGTCGGACGCCCTCGATCACCGCTACCTGCTCGCGCTCATCAACAGCCGTCTCCTCGATTGGCTTCTCAAGTCGATCAGCACGCCCTTCCGGGGCGGCTATTACTCGTGGGGCAAGCGGTACATCGAGCGGCTCCCGATCGTCGTGCCCGACCTGAAGGACGGGAGGCAGAAGAGGGAGCACGACGCTCTCATCGCGCTGGTCGACCGCATCACCGACCTGAAGCGCAAGCGCGCCGAGGCCGGGGCCGGGCAGCACAAGGCCCCGACCGGGCCCACGAACACGTAGCTTTCGCCCGCCCGGGCGCCTCGCTCGCCTCGCAAGCGCGCTGCTTCCCTCCGCGCGCGCTGCTTCCCACCGCAAGCGCGCTGCTTCCCACCGCAAGCGCGCTGCTTCCCACGCAAGCGCGCTGCTTCCCACCGCAAGCGCGCTGCTTCCCACCGCAAGCGCGCTGCTTCCCGCCGCCAGCGCGCTGCTTCCCGCCGCCAGCGCGCTGCTTCCCGCCGCCAGCGCGCGGCGAGCCGCGTCCCCGCCTCACCACGGTCCGCGCTCGCGTCGACCGACCCGATGTCCACCTGGTTCGACGACCCGACGGCCCGCCAGGCGCCTTCCGCGTGCTCCGGCCTCACGCCGCAGCGACGGGTGGCTCCCCTTTTTCCAGCGCCCGGATCGATCGCACGAGCTTCTCGCGCAGCTTGAACTTGCGGCTGTAGATCGTGTTGATCGAGACGCCCAGCGCGCGGGCCATCTCCTCGGGCGGGCGCTCGTCGTGGAAGCACTGGACGACGAAGGCGCGCTCGTCGGGCGACAGCGTGCCGAGGGCGGCGCGTGCCAGGGCGGCGCGCTCGTCGCCACACAGGCGCGCGTCCGGCGGGGCGACCGCCTCGACGGCGAACGAGGTCTCCTTCACCGCCTCGAGCGGCCGCGCGTGGGCGGCCCGCGCCCGCAGCGCATCGATGGTGAGGTTCGTCGCGATGAGCCCGATCCAGCTCGCGATGCGGAAGCCGCGGTCGCGCCGGTACTGCCGCAGCTTGCGCATGTCGTCGCGCAGCAGCGCCAGCCACGCCTCGCCGACGAGGTCGTCCACGTCGTCGCTCGAGAAGGCGGCGCCGTAGCGGCGCATCACCTTGAGCACGCAGCTTCCGATCAGCCGCTCGTAGCGGCGGACGAACTCGTTCCACCGATGCTGCTCGCCCGCCAGCAGCGCGTCGAGCAGCTCCAGCTCCTCCGCGCTGTTCCCGATCGTCGTTCGCCCTCGTGCCATCGTCCGCGCTCTCCTGGCTCGCCATCCCACCTACGGGGGTCGAGGGCGCGGATGTTAAGAGATCGCGTGCTCGGCGACCGTGCGGCCGGTCACAGATTGCGGGCTACAAGCGAACGACCACCGTCGCGTCGAGGAACGGCGAGAGGTTGGCGGACGGATGGTGCGCTTGCATCAAATCGAACGGATTTCGTGGTGCGAACGCATCACTGTCCCGGCGCGGTGACCTCGAACAGCACCGTGCGCTGCACCACGTCGCCGCGACCGGCGAGCGGCAGCGTCGCGACGTCGCGCACCGCGGCGCCCCTCGCCTTCAGGCGCGCCGCCTCCTCCTCCACCTCGCGCGTGGCGACGGGCGCGTGGGAGAACAGCGCGAACACGCGCACCGGCCCCGGCGCGTGGTTCACCCCGATGCGCACCGCGCCGCCGACGGGCTGGTCCGAGGCCGCCGCCGCGGGCACGCTCACGCCGGAGGGCGGCCGCGGCTCGTACCACTTCACCGTCCAGTCGTCGTCGAAGCCCACTACGAACAGGTCCTCGAAGCCGGCTCGATTGGTGTAGGCCAGCTTGAGCAACTCGTCGGTGCGGCAGCGCGCCGCCGCGCCGTCGGCCATCGGCCGCACGTCGCTGCCGTCGGGGGCGAGGCAGAAGGCCCGCAGCCCCACCTGCGGTCCGGGATCGACCGCGCCGCGGGCCGTGAACCCGCCGTTCGGGGATTCATGGTGCGATCGCACCACGAGCGGGACCACCGCTGCCGCGCTCGCACCAAGAACGATCAGGCCGAGCGCCCAGCGGGGCAGCGCCCGCCGCTTCTTCTTCGGCCGCTCGTCCACGCCGTAGAACACCGCGGCGCCGATCCGCGCGAGCGCCGCCGGCGACGGCGCGTCCATCGACGTCGGGCCGCCATGGAGGACGCGGTTGAGGAGCGCGGCGCGGTCGTGGCGCTCGCGGCACGAGGGGCACGCGGTGAGGTGCGCCCGCAGCCTCTGCCAGTCGCGCGGGCTGAGCTGGTCCACCACCATCGCGTCGATCTTCTTCCGGAACGAGTCGCAGTCCGCCATCAAGGAACCAGGAGGCCGAGGAGCGCCACCGCCCGAGGAGCGTCGAAGCGGTAGCCGTCGAGGTAGCCGTGCCGGTGCATGTCCTCGAGGAAGCATGCGCCGGCCGCGGCCGGTGAGGCCCAGGCCTCGGGAGAGGAACGTGGCGACCTCGGGAGCATGGTGGCGATAGACCTCGTCGAGCGCGGCGCGATCGCCCACCCGGAACCGTCCCAGGAGCTCGCGCTTCGCGACGAGAAGCACGGCTCCTATCTCCTCGTACTCGCCACGCGGGCGAAAGTGTTAGCCGAAGCGACGAAAAGAACCAAGGGAGTTGGTCCGGCCAGCGACGGGGCTGCTATGTTTCGCCGCGTGTGGCCCTTTCCGCCCCGCGGACCGCGCGCCCGCGGGTTCCGCTACGAGCGCTTCGGCGGGATCGCGCAGCTCGGGCTGCCGCGCGCGCTGGTGTTCGTGGACCGCGATCGCGCCCGCTCGCTCGGCCACCGGGATGGCGGCGCGCTGTGGCGCGGCCCCGATCCCGCGGGCGACGGCGCGCTCGACGGCGTGCTGAGCGCGCCGCTCGAGGCGCACCTCCAGCTCACCAACCGCTGCGACGCGGGGTGCCAGGGCTGCTACACCGGGGCGAGCGCGCAGGGCGAGCCGTCCGAGTGGGGGCTCGCCGAGTGGAAGCGCGCGATCGACCACCTCGCCGCGCGCGGCGTGTTCCACCTCGCGCTCGGCGGCGGCGAGTCGGCGCAGCTGCCGTGGCTCGGCGAGATCGCGCGGTACGCGCGCGAGCGCGGGCTGGTGCCGAACCTCACCACGAGCGGCCTGTACGACGACGCCACCCTCGAGCGGCTCGCGGGCGAGGCGCGGCTGTTCGGCCAGATCAACGTCAGCGTCGATGGGGTGGGCGAGGTCTACGCCCGCGTGCGAGGCTTTCACGGCTTTGCGCGCGTGGACCGCGCCGCCCGGCGGCTGCGACGGGAGACCCGCCACGTCGGGGTCAACGCGGTGGTGACGCGCGAGAGCTTCGACCACCTCGACGCGCTGTTCGCCTGGGCGCGCGGATGCCGGCTGCGCGAGATCGAGCTCCTGCGGTGGAAGCCCGCCGGCCGCGGCGCGCGCGCCTACGAGTCGCTGCGCTGCACCGACGAGCAGCACCGCGCGCTGCTGCCCACCGTGCTTGCGCTCGCCCGCCGCCACCGACGGCGCGTGCGCCTCGACTGCTCGTTCACGCCGATGATCGCCGCCCACCGCCCCGACCCGGCGCTGGTGCGATGGCTGGCGGTCTACGGCTGCGCCGGCGGCGATCTGTTGATCGGAGCGCGGGCCCATGGCGCCGTGAGCGCGTGCAGCTTCGCCGCCCCGCCGGCGGTGGGCCCGACGGTGGAGCGGCTCGGCGAGTACTGGGGGTCGAGCGAGGCGTTCGGCCCGTTCCGTCGCTGGCGCGAGGCGGCGCGCGAGCCGTGCCGCTCCTGCGACTACCTGGCGCTGTGCCGCGGCGGCTGCCGCGTGGTCTCCGCGCACGTCGCCGGCGACCCGGCGGCGCCCGATCCCGAGTGCCCGCGCGTGATCGCCCACGCCGCGCGCGAGGCCGATTCTCCGACGGCGCGGCGCCGCCTCCCGGTCGTGGCGCCGTGACTTCGATGTAGACTGTCGCCGTGTCCGACGAGCCCCGCGCCATCTACGTGATCTCCGACGCGACCGGCGAGACCGCCGAGAAGGTGGTGCGCGCGGCGATGCTCCAGTTCGGCAACGCGCCGGTGCAGCTGCGCATGTACACCCGCGTCCGCCTCGAGGAGGAGATGCGGAACATCGTCACGCGCGCGCAGGAGAAGCACGCGCTGGTGGTGTTCACCGTCGTCTCGAACGCGCACCGCGAGCTCCTGCGCCGGCTGTGCGACCAGGCGAACGTCGACGCGGTCGACCTCATCGGCACGCTGATCGGCAAGCTGTCGGCGTTCCTCGGCGCGCAGCCGCGCGGCGTGCCGGGCCTGCTCCACACCGTCGGTGACGAGTACTTCCAGCGCATCGAGGCGGTCGAGTTCACCGTCAAGAACGACGACGGCCGCGAGCCGCGCAACCTGCCCAAGGCCGACCTCGTCCTCGTCGGCGTGTCGCGCACCTCGAAGACGCCGCTGTCGACGTTCCTCGCGCAGAAGGGCCTCAAGGTGGCGAACGTGCCGCTCGTGCTCGGCATCCCGCCGCCCGAGGAGCTGGAGATGGTGGAGCAGGACCGGATCTTCGGCCTCACCATCCGCATCGACGAGCTGCTGCGGATCCGGCAGGCGCGTTTGAAGCATCTCGGGATGCCCGGCGACACCAGCTACGCGCAGCGCCACCACGTGGCCGAGGAGATCGCCTGGGCGCACTCGATCTTCCGGCAGCACCCGACGTGGCCGGTGATCGACATCACCGGCAAGGCGATCGAGGAGACGACCGCCGACATCCTGCGCATCAAGAAGGATCGCGACACGCGTCGCGCCGAGGCCGCGCTGGGCGGCGCGACGACGGGCTGACGCTCCGCTCCCCGCCGCGCAGCCTTGACCGCGCTCGGGGCGACGCGATACCGGTGGATCGGGTGCGGCGCGCGTGCGTCGCAGGATCCGGAGTGGTCGGGCCGCCACTTCCCAGGTGAGCCATGCCCTCCTCGCCCCGCTCCACCTCCGCGGCGCTGCTCGGCCCCGTCGTCCGGCCGCTGCAGAGGTTCCTGCGACTGCAGGCGGCGAGCGGCATCCTGCTGCTCGCCGGCGCCGTCGCCGCGATGGTCTGGGCCAACCTCGATTACGCGGGCTACGACGGCCTCTTCGAGCGCGCACGCACCGTCGTGGCGGGCGGTCTCGGCGTCCGCTTCTCGCTGCGCACGCTGATCAACGACGGCCTCATGACCGTCTTCTTCCTCGTCGTCGGCATGGAGATCAAGCGCGAGCTGGTCGTCGGCGAGCTGGACACGGCGGCGAAGGCGAGCCTCCCCGCCATCGCGGCGCTCGGCGGAATGCTGCTGCCCGCCACGATCTTCCTCGCGATCAACCGGGGCCACCCGGGCCGCGTCGGGTGGGGCATCCCGATGGCGACGGACATCGCCTTCTGCGTCGGCGTGCTGACGCTGCTCGGCGACCGCGTGCCGCGCGCGCTCGTGGTCTTCGTGACGGCGCTCGCGATCTTCGACGACATCGGCGGCATCCTCGTCATCGCGCTCTTCTACGGCGACGGGATCCACGCCGGGTGGCTGCTCGCGGTGGCGGCGCTGTGCGCCGGCCTGCTCGCGATGAACCGGCTCTACGTTCGCACCGGGATCGCCTGGGCGGTGGCGACCGCCGTGGTGTGGACCTCGGTCGAGCACGCGGGCATCCACTCGGCGATCTCGGGCGTCATCGTCGGGCTGGCGATCCCGGCGCGCGCGCGGCGCCCGTCGCGGCGCGTGCTCGAGGAGCTCGGGGACCACGTGCGCAGCCTCGAGCGCAAGCCGCCCGACGAGGAGCTCGAGGGCGCCGAGATCGCGATGATCGAGCGGAAGCTCGAGCAGCTCCAGGCGCCGCTCGGGCGGCTGGTGCGCCTGCTTCACCCGTTCGTGGCGTTCGTCGTGATGCCGCTGTTCGCGCTCGCCAACACCGGGGTCGCGATCGGCCAGGCGGGCGCGGCGAGCCTGGGCGGGCGGGTGGCGCTCGGCGCCGGGCTCGGCCTTCTCGTCGGCAAGCCGCTCGGCATCTTCGGCTTCACGCGGCTCGCGGTGCGCCTCGAGCTGGCGCCGATGCCGGGCGGCGCCACGGTGGCGCAGCTCTTCGGCGTCGCCATCGTCGCGGGGATCGGTTTCACCGTCGCGCTCTTCATCGCCGCGCTCGCCTTCGCCGAAGCGCCGCGGCTGCTGGAGCAGGCGAAGCTCGGCATCCTCATGGGGTCGACGGCGGCCGGGATCGGCGGCTACCTCCTCTTGCGCGTGGTGGGTCGCCGCGACGGCGCCCGCGCGCGCTGACGGTCAGAGACGGTCAGAGCAGGAGCAGCAGCAGGACCGCCAGCACCACCAGCCCGCCGAGCGCCGCCGCGACGGTGATGACGCCGCGCTGCGCCGCCGCGTGGTCGAACGACCGCCGCTCCTCCTCGAGCCGCGCGATCAGCGCCTCGCGCTCGGTGACTCCGGCCCGGAGCTCGTCGATCCGAGCGTAGAGCGGCGTGAAGCGCTCGCGCTCGACGCGGTGGAGGTTGAGCATCGTGCCGATGGTGACGTAGCGGCGCGCGATCGACGTCGCCGCGGCCTTGAGGTCGGCCTCCAGCTCATGCAGGCGGCGGTCGAGCCCGTCGATGACGTGCGTGCGCTCGGCGATCGCGGCGGCGAGGGCGCGCC
>JAJXSP010000114.1 GCA_021784515.1 Myxococcales bacterium
CGGATCGCGAAGGAAGCGCTCGAACGCGTCGGCGAGGTCCGCGTCGAAGCCGCCGATGCCGTGCTGCCTGATCAGGCTCGCGGCCCGCGCCACGACGAGCGCGTGGTGGCTGCGCAGGGCGGCGTGGAGGCATTCGCTCGCGGCGGTGGATCGCGGATCGATCGTCGCCTCGGCCAGCGCGCGCTGCTCGTCCTCGAGGGACGATCGTCGACCCTTCCTGCTGCTCGCCATTCGTGGAAAGGTTCGCGACACCGGTGCGACGGGTCAAGCGCGCAGGCTACCTGCTCCGGTACACGTCGGTGCTCCCGAGGAGGGCGGGACGACCTTGCGAAGTCGAACCAGCGACGTGTTCCCCATCGCCTGGAGAATGTCCATGGTCGAGCGCTCCTCTGCCGGCTGGTCTCTCGACTTGCGTCGGCCCTCCGGAAACGAAAAACCCCCGCTTTCGCGAGGGTCTTCGTCGGTGAGCCCAGAAGGAGTCGAACCTTCAACAAACGGATTAAGAGTCCGCTGCTCTACCAGTTGAGCTATGGGCCCGTCGTGTTTTTTTGTCTGCTCGTCTCGTGCGCCCGGGGCGACTCGAACGCCCGACCTGCGGATTCGAAGTCCGACGCTCTATCCAGCTGAGCTACGGGCGCCCAACGCGGGCCGAATAGATACACAAGCAAGCCGGCCATGGCAAGCAGAAAAGCACCGACCTACAAGCGCACCACCACCTCCAGCTTCGCGCCCTCGAACGCCGGGAAGACACGGCACACCCCCGCGATGCACTTCAGCCCCGGGCGCATCCCGCCGCCGAACAGCCGGACGCTGGTCCCCGAGTTGATGTTCCACTGGAAGCTGCCGTTGAAGAAGTTGTGCTGGTGCAGCGTCTCCTGGGCCGCCGTGGTGAACTCGTAGCCGCCGGCCAGGACGAAGCGCGGCGCCCACTTCACCGCGAGGTAGATCTGCCCCTCGCGCCAAGGGCAGTAGGTGCTCCTCACGGAGTCGTTCGCGTCGCACGTCTCGCCGTCGGGGACCGCCTTCTGGCGGAACCAGATCAGGCCGGACGTCTCGAGGGAGAAGCCGTGCGGCAGCGCCTGCGTGGCGTCCCACTCGACGGCGATGAGCTGCTCCTCGAGCGCGTTCGCCGAGGCCGGACCGGTCGCGCCCGTATCGTCGTGCGAGTGCTCGCGGCGGTACCCGACGAGCGGGAACAGGTGCGAGCGCCCCTCGTCCCAGCGGAGCTGTGCGCCGGCGTAGACGTCCCACAGCGTGTCGGTCACCTCGGGCTGCGGCGCGCTCTGGCCCCCCTCGACCGAGGCGTAGACCTGCAACTCGGGGCGCAGGCGATAGTCCACGCGCAGTCGCGCGGCGCGGATGTCGGTGTTGTTGTTGATCTGCGTGATCGCCCGCTCCAGCGTCGGTGGCGCCTGGTAGAACAGCGTGCCGAACGGGTCGGGGTTCGCTTCCCACGGCAGGTACTGGCGGTAGTCCTTGAACTCGAGCAGCCAGGTCGTCGGGCCGCCGTAGGCGGTGGCGGACGCGTAGAGCGCGTCGCCGGGCTTCTGCTTGTCGGTCACCCGGTCGTCGGCGCGCGCGTACTCGGCGTAGAGCGAGAGCCACTGCGTGAGGTGCGGGGCCTCGATCGACACGCCGTAGCGGAGGTAGTAGTCGGAATCGGTGTTCACCGTCGAGGCGTTCTGCGCCGGCATGCCGCCCATCGCGTTCACGCCGACGATCACCTGCCCGCCGAGGCGGTAGTCGGCGTGCCCGCCGGCGACGAAGTCGTAGGGGTCGGGGATGTAGCGCGCGGTCGCCTCGTCGACGTTCTGGATGTTCGTCCAGCCCGCGAACGCCACGGCCGAGAAGTCGCCCTCGTGCACGGCGAGCTTGCCGCCGAACAGCGTGGTGTCGATGCCCAGCTCGTCGACCTTGCGGATGGAGAGGACCATGCCGCGCCCGAGGTTGACGTAGAAGTCACCGAGGGTGATGTCCACCGAGCGGCTGGTGTACGTGAGGAAGATCTTCTCGAAGATCTTCTTCGGGTCGAAGGGGATCGTGCCGAAGCCGCCGTGCTTGTCCGGGTCGCCGAACGTCGGGTACTGCCCGGGGTACGTCACGCCGCGGCCGAAGCGCGACGCGAGGCGCGGATCGCCGTCGTGGACCACGCACGGATCGCCGGCCGTGCCATACGAGGGATCGCCCTGCGACGGGCAGCTCCCGGCAGTGACGCGATCACCGGGCTGCGGCGTGTGGAACCAGAGCGCGGAGTCGATCCGGAACCCGAGCAGGAGGCGCCACCACGCCAGCTGCACGTTGAAGCGAGAGAGGACCTCGCCGTAGTTCGCCGACGTCGGATCGCCGTTGCCGGGATCCATGTGCCAGTTGCCGTACAGCGACTCGGTGATGTCGAGTCGGAGCGGCTGGTTCCCGAGGCGCAGCTCGACCGCACCGGCCGGCGCTGACAGCAGCGCTGCCAGGATCGCCGTCGGTAGAACGCGTTTCAAGCGGGCGGACTAGGGAGCGGCGACCAGGCCGGCGACGTCCGTGGCGATCAACTTCTCATCGCCGGCGTTGAAGCCGGCGCGGGCGCGCGCGATCCGACCTTTCCGATCGACCAGCACCGACAGCGGCGCGGTGCGCTTCGGGTTGTAGACCGCCACCACCTTGGTGTCCTCGTCGAGGAGCATGGGGAAGGTGAGGTTGTTCTGGCGGGCGAAGGGAGCGACGTTGGCGAGCGTCTCTGGGCCGTCCATCGAGACGGCGAGGACCACGAAGCCCTTGTCCTTGTACTGATCGTACAGCTCCTGGAGGTGCGGGAGCTCCGCCTGGCAGGGCGTGCACCAGGTGGCCCAGAAGTCGATCAGGACCACCTTGCCGGCGTAGTCCGACAGGCGCACGTCCTTGCCGTCGACGTCGCGCAGGGTGAAGTCGCTGGCGGCGGCGCCGGCGGTCGGTCCGTCGGCGTTCGTCGAGGTGGCGTCGCGGGGAGCGGGGGTGGACGGGCCGCAGGCGGCGAGGAGCGCGGCGACGAAGGCGTGGCGAAGGCGCACGGTACTAGTTGATCGCGTCGAAGATCTGCGAGAACTCGGTCACGACGTCGCCGGTGCCGTTGCCCTGGTACACGATCGACATGTCGGCCGTGTTGATCACCAGCTGCATCGGGAACGCCTCCTGGGCGTAGTACGGCCCGAGGACGACGGTGGGATCGGAGACCATCGTGAACGGGAGCTTGTACGTCCCGGCCCACTGGTCCACGAAGTCCTGGTCGGCCGGGTTGTGATCCTTGTTCTCGATGAGCGCCTCGAGGAAGGCGATCTTGCCGGCGTACTTCGTGTGCAGCTGCACCAGCCCCGGCTGCTCCTGCTTACAGGGCTCGCACCACCCGGCCGCGACGCCGACGAACAGCGCCTTGATCCCCTGCTTCTGGTAGTAGTCGCTGAGGCGCACGTCGCGGAAGGCGTCTCCCTTGTCGATGACGCCGTTGCCGTTGGTGTCGTCCTGCCCCACGAACTGGAGGTTGGCGATCACGCTGCCCATCGCGTAGCCGAACGGGCCCTTCGGATAGGCCACCGCCGGCGAGTCGGGCGCGGTCCTGGCCGTCTCCTCGGGGCTGATCGGCGACGGGATCGGTTGGCCGCACGCGGACAGCGCGAAGGCGGCGAGCAGGGCGGCGTGGGTCCGGGCCATGGGCGACTCCTCGGCAGGTCGAACAGCAATAGGCCCCGCCCTCCGGTGTTGTCAAGGCCGGCGACCGCCCCTCGGCCGCACGGGAAATGAGTTGACACCCCTGCGCTCCCACCGATAGATCGGCGGTCATGCTTGGACACCGCTCGCTCGTCGCCGGCGCCCTCCTTCTGATCGCCGGGTGCGGCAGCGCGCCGCCCGCCGAGGTGCTGAAGAAGATCGGCGAGGCCTGCACCGCCGACACCGACTGTGGCAGCACGCTCTACGACATGCCGGAGGCGATGGTGTGCATGGGCGGGGTCTGCACGCGCCCCTGCACGCGCCAGGTCGATTGCCCGCAGGGCTTCGACTGCGGCTTCGCCCACCCCGGCGACGCCACGCCGAGCTGCTACCCGTCGCCGGTGAACCCGATGACCGGCGGCTTCGGCACCGACTGCTCGATCATCGCCGCCGATCCGGCGGTCATGGGCGGCCCCGGCTGCTCCGTCACCGAGAACCCGTGCGCCACCGGCTTTTCCTGCCACTCGACGCAGAAGTGCGATCCGACCGCCTACTGCACGAAGTCCTGCGCGGGCGACACCGACTGCCCGCCGCAGTTCTACTGCGCCGTCGACGCGAGCACGATGGACAAGTTCTGCCGCAAGCGCGACTTCTGCTTGCCCTGCATCTCCGACGACAACTGCCCGATGAGCTGGCGCTGCTCCACCTCGCCGATGGGCGAGCACTTCTGCGCCAAGCCGTGCGGCGCCGACAGCGACTGCCCGCAGCCGCAGAACGGCGCCAGCTACTTCGAGAAGTGCATCGGGAAGGTGTGCGTCCCGGCGCCGCCCGAGAAGGGCAACGGCAAGCCGAACGAGTGCCACGGCCCGTCGTCGCTGAAGGGCTTTCCGGCGAACGGGATCTGCTCGGGCTGCCGGCCGGGAGTTCCGAGCGACTGCCCCAACGGCGGGATCTGTTTCCAGGACCAGTTCACCCTCGAGCGCTTCTGCACGCAGAAGTGCAAGCTGACCGTCGACGGTGGCGGCAACGTCACCGCCGACAGTTGCCCCACCGGCAGCTACTGCGCGATCGGCCCGGTCCCGAAGGGCACCTACGACGGAATCTGTTCGGCCGACAACAGCTACTCCGGTCCCACCTGCTATCCGTAGCGCGCGCAGCGATCTCCGACGTCGGCGCTTGACGGCCGATCGCGCCGGGCGATACCCTCGACGATCCCTGGGATTGCGAGGGCTCGAATGCGCGTCAATGCTTCCAACACCATCCTCTTTGCTTTCACGTTGGCCATCGGACTCGGCTGGGGCTGCGCCGGCGGTGGCGGCGTCGGCGCCGGCTGCGGCGGACTCAAGCCGCTGCCGATGGACCCGCCGCCCCGCGGCATGCCCCACGATCAGGAGATCGAGGGTGGCATGCAGGTGCGCGTCACCAAGCCCGGCTTCGACAAGGTATCGTCGCTGATCCCGGCGCTCGCCGGGCCGCAGCTCACCAAGGCGCAGTGCCTGCCGAAGCAGCAACAGAAGATCGGCGTCGGCTTCCTCAGCGTCACCATCTCCGAGTGCAACGGCGCCTGCAACGGTGGCCAGGGCTGCCCGATCGGCATCGCGCTGCGGCCCGACCTCGCGCCGCCCGGCGGCATCGCCGTGTCGATGGATCCGGGGAACAACCCGGCGATGCACGTCGACGCGGCCTTCGACATCCACATCCCGATCGATCTCAAGGTCGAGCCGCTGATCGGGAACGTTTGCACGCTCAACATCGACGCGAAGGCGACGCACATCAACGCCGACATCGGCCTCGGCATCGACGGGCCGGGCGGGCCGAGTGGTCAGAACACCGGCGAGCTGACCATCGCGCTGAACAACCTCAAGCTGGTGAACCTCGACCTGCAGACCTCCAACTGCGGCCTGTTCTCCGACGTGTTCAACGCGGTGCTGGGCATGATCAACGCCTTCGCGACGAGCTTCATCGGCGACCTGCTCATCAACCTCATCAAGCCGCAGCTCTCGAAGCTGGTCGAGGGCTTCCTGCCCAAGCCGCCGGGCATCGCGGGCTCGATCAACACCGGCGCGGCGCTCGCCAAGTTCGACGCGCCGGCCGACGCCAACCTCGAGCTGTACGTCGCCGCCGGCGGCTACGTGTCGTCGTCGAACGGCGGCCTCAACCTCGGCATGATCACCGGCTTCAACAGCGACAGCGATCCCTCCACGCGCGGCCCCGGGCTCACCTCGGAGGCCGAGCTGTGCGTCCCCGTGCGCCCGGCGCCCGACCTCGGCGGCCCGCCCTGGATGCTCCCGCTCAACGCCGTCCGCACCAACCACCTCCTCGACGTGGCGCCCGAGTTCTCCGGGATGCCCGATCCGACCGACATGAACGGCGCGGTGAAGGACCTGGCGATCGGCGTCTCGCGCAGCTTCCTCGATCTCGTCGGCTTCCACGTCTACAACTCGGGCACGCTCTGCCTCGCGGTGGGCGGCTCGACGCTGGCGCAGCTCAACGCCGGGACGGTGAGCCTCCTCATCCCGTCGCTGTCGAACATCCTCGAGGACCGCAAGGCGCCGCTGGCGCTCGTCATCCGGCCCGAGCAGCCGCTCGTCTTCACCCTCGGCGCGGGGACGATGCAGGACCCGCTGCTCCACGTCGGCGTCACCGACCTGCGCATCGACTTCTACGCCTTCATCGAGGAGCGCTACGTCCGCATCTTCACCTTCGCCCTCGACGCGAACATCGGGATCAACCTCACCGTCACGATGGACCAGAACGGCAACCCGGCGATCGCGCCGATGATCACCGGCATCGACAAGAACTCGGTGAACGCGCGCGTCACCAACAACGACCTCCTCAACGAGGACCCGAACAAGCTGGCCAAGGCGCTCCTCAGCCTGATCGACATCGCCGTCGGCCAGGTGACCGGGGCGCTGAAGCCGATCGCGCTGCCGGCGCTGCAAGGCTTCTCGATCGACGGCCTCGAGATCACGCGCGTGCAGACGCAGCAGGACGACTTCCTCGCGATCTTCGGCGACCTCGTGCAGAACCCGCAGATGATGATGGCGGAGGTGTCGCCGCTGGTGGTGCCGCTCGTGCGCGCAGCGCACGGCGCGGAGACGATCGCGCAGGTGGTGGACTTCCACGTGCCGCCCCCCGACCAGATCCGCGCCGCGGTGCTCTCCGACCAGCCGACGGCGGGCGGCCTGCCGACGGTGACGCTGGCGCTCGGCGGCAGCGGTGGCGTCCGGCCGCTCGAGTGGTCGGTCCGCGTCGACAACGGCACGTGGCACCCGTGGTCGAGCGATCCGCGCCCGGCGATCACCGACCCCGCGTTCGTGCTCCAGGGCAAGCACCACATCGACGTGCGGGCGCGCGAGCAGGGCGACTGGACGACGGAGGATCAGTCGCCGGTGGGCCTCGACGTGATCATCGACTCCACGCCGCCCGAGCTGCACCCGCTCGTCACCGCCGGCAGCGTCGAGTTCCGCGGCTGGGACAACGTCTCCGACGACGCCGCGATCCGCTACGCGTGGAGCACGCAGGGCGGCTGGACCGACCTCGCGGCGCGCGGCGTGCTGACCGTCCAGGAGGCGCTGCAGGCGACCGGCGGCGGCGTGGAGCCGCTCCAGGTCAAGGCGGTGGACGAGGCGGGCAACCAGACCATCTCCACCATCGATCTGAGCGGGCTCACCGCCTTCCACGGCCGCGAGAGCGCGCCGCAGTCGAACGGCGGCTGTGGCAGCTGCAGCCTCGGCGCCGCGCCGTCGCGCGGGAGCTGGCTCTTTGCGCTGCTCGCGCTCGCTCCCCTCGGAGGGCTCGCCCTCCGGAGGCGTCTTCGGCGCTTCGACCGAAAAAGCGATTTTTCGCTGCCGGCGGGTGCGCTCCTCGCGCTGATCGCAGCGACCGTCGCCGGCGGCTGCTCGCAGTCCACTCCGACGGCCGGACCGTGCAAGGTGGACGACGACTGCCGGACCGAGACCTGCGACGGCGGCATCCCGCACTGCAACGCCGACGGGACGTGCGGCTGCGCGACCGACATCCCGCTCGGCGACATCGGCCGCTTCCAGTCGATGGAGGTGCGCGGCGCGCTGGCGTACATCGCCGCCTACAACAACAGCTACGGCGATCTCATGATCGGCCACATCGCGCCTCCCGGCATCGTCACCAACTGGGAGTTCGTCGACGGCGTGCCGCTCGACTCGGCGACCACCACCAACCCCGAATCGACGGTGCGCGGCGGGATCACGGACCCCGGCGATGACGTCGGACGCTACGTGTCGCTGGCGATCACGCCCGAGGGCGATCCGGTCATGGCCTACTACGACCTCACGCACCTCTCGCTGAAGTACGCCTCCTTCGGCGCCGTGCGCTGGCACGCGCACACCATCGACATGGGCAGCGGCGACGCGAAGACGCCGGGCAACGACTTCGGCAAGTACGCCTCGCTCACCCTCGATGTCCACGGCATCCCGGGCATCGCCTACTACGCCGAGGTGAAGAGCGGCGCCTCGGGGATGCGCGAGGGCCAGCTGCGCTGGGCGCAGGCGAAGACGCCGTACCCGTCGAGCGCGAGCGACTGGACGATCGCGACCATCGAGACACACCCGCTCCCGCCGCCCGATCCGATGAGCCCGACGATCCTCGCCGACGGCAACATTTTCTGCGCCGCCGCCCGGAAGAGCGACGGCTCGCCGGTGATCGCCTACTACGACCGCCTGCGCGGCAACCTGCGCTACGTGGAGTGGGATCCGATGGCGAAGCAGTGGGGCATGCCGACGATCCTCGACGGCGAGGACGCGCAGGGGAACGACACGGGCGACGTCGGCTGGTACCCGTCGATGGCGGTCGACGGCGACGTCGTGCACATCGCCTACGGCGACGCGACGCGCGACGCGCTCCGCTACTACAACACCGCCGACCAGATGGTCGAGGTTGCGGACGACGGCTGGCGCCTTCAGGACGAGATGACGCTCGACGGGCTCGACGCGCCGGTGCACCACGTCGTGGGCGAGGGCACGTCGATCCAGGTGCTGCAGGGCGTGGTGACGGTCGCCTACCTCGACGCGACGTCCGTCCAGCTGCTCTACGGTGTCCGCGACCCGATGACGAAGAAGTGGTCGCAGAAGGCGATCGCCGGGCACGCCACGCCGTTCGCCGGGGCCTACGGCTTCTACCCGCAGAACCGGATCTTCGGCGGCTCGGCCGTCCTCTCCTCGTACGTCATCAATCAGCACCCCGACCAGCCGGCCTTCTGGGTCGAGACCTTCGCGCTCAACCTCAACACCGTCATGTAGCCGAGCGCGCGCTAAGTACTCGCGCGCGCCTCCGCAAGCTCTGCTCACCGACGGGAAAGCGCCGGCCGCCATGCATTGACGGTGCGCGGTCGATGGTTACCTTCGGCCGCAGCGACGACGGGAGGGAATTCGAAATGCGGCTCGACAAGCTCACGATCAAGACGCGCGAGGCGCTCGTGGCGGCCCAGGAGATGGCGCAGCGACGCGGCCACCCCGAGGTGCAGCCGGAGCACGTCCTCGACGCGCTGCTGGCGCAGGAGGGTGGGCTCGTGCCGCGCCTGCTGCGCAAGGTGGGCGTCGAGCCGACCGAGGTGCAGAAGGCGCTCGGACGCGCGCTCGACAAGATCCCGTCGGCGAGCGGCGGCGCCCTCGAGGTGGGACTCGGCCGGAGGACGCGCGATTTGATCGAGCAGGCGGAGAAGCTCGCCGCGTCGATGAAGGACGAGTTCCTCTCGACCGAGCACGTGCTGTTGGCGCTGGTGAGCGCCGACTTCGGCGTCGCGACGCGGGCGCTGATGGAGCAGGGCGCCGATCAGAAGACGCTCCTCGACGCGCTCGCGGGCGTGCGCGGCTCGGTCCGCGTCACCGACGACAACCCCGAGGGCAAGTACGAGGCGCTCGCGAAGTACACGCGCGATCTCACCGAGTCGGCGCGCAAGGGCAAGCTCGACCCGGTGATCGGGCGCGACGAGGAGATCCGCCGCGCCATCCAGGTGCTCTCGCGGCGCACCAAGAACAACCCCGTCCTGATCGGCGAGCCGGGCGTCGGCAAGACCGCCATCGTCGAGGGGATCGCCCAGCGCATCGTCGCCGGCGACGTGCCCGAGGGGCTGAAGGACAAGCGCGTGCTCGCGCTCGACCTCGGCGCGCTCGTGGCGGGGACGAAGTACCGCGGCGAGTTCGAGGACCGGCTCAAGGCGGTGCTGAAGGAGATCGAGAGCGCGGCCGGCCGCGTGATCCTCTTCATCGACGAGCTGCACACCCTCGTCGGCGCCGGCGCGGCCGAGGGGGCGCAGGACGCGGCGAACATGCTCAAGCCGGCGCTCGCCCGCGGCGAGCTGCGCGCCATCGGCGCCACCACGCTCGACGAGTACCGGAAGCACGTCGAGAAGGACAAGGCGCTCGAGCGGCGCTTCCAGCCGGTGCTCGTCGGCGAGCCGTCGGTGCAGGACACCATCGCCATCCTGCGCGGCCTCAAGGAGAAGTACGAGGTGCACCACGGCATCAAGATCCGCGACGGGGCGCTCGTCGCGGCGGCGCGCCTCTCGGACCGCTACATCTCCGACCGCTTCCTGCCCGACAAGGCGATCGACCTCATCGACGAGGCGGCGAGCCGCCTGAAGATGGAGATCGAATCGCTGCCGACGCCGATCGATGATCTCCAGAGAAAGCTGATTTCGCTGGAAATCGAGAAATCGGCGCTTTCCAAGGAATCGGACGATCGCTCGCGCGACCGGCTCGAGGTCGTGGGGCGGGAGATCGCCGACGTGCGCGAGCGGGTGGAGGCGATGAAGGCGCAGTGGACGCGCGAGAAGGAGCTGATCGCGCGCCTCCGCTCGACGAAGGAGCAGATCGAGGCAGCCCGCACCGAGGCCGAGCGGGCGCAGCGGCAGGGCGACCTGAACCGCGCCGCCGAGCTTCGCTACGGGCAGCTGCCCCGGCTCGACAAGCAGCTCGCCGAGGCGAGCGCGGCGATCGACCAGGTCAAGAGCGGCGGCGGCTTCCTGCGCGAGGAGGTGACCGAGGAGGACGTCGCCGGGATCGTGGCCAAGTGGACCGGCATCCCCGTCGAGAAGATGCTCGAGGGCGAGATGGCGCGGCTCGACAAGATGGAGGAGCGCCTCCACACCCGCGTCGTCGGGCAGGACAAGGCGGTGGAGGCGGTGGCGAACGCGGTGCGCCGCTCGCGCGCCGGGCTCCAGGATCCGAATCGCCCGATCGGCTCGTTCCTCTTCCTCGGCCCGACGGGCGTCGGCAAGACCGAGCTGGCGCGGGCGCTCGCCGAGTTCCTGTTCGACGACGAGACGCACATCGTGCGGCTCGACATGAGCGAGTACATGGAGAAGCACGCCGTGGCGCGCCTGATCGGATCGCCGCCCGGCTACGTCGGCTACGAGGAGGGCGGGCAGCTCACCGAGGCGGTGCGGCGGCGTCCCTACTCGGTGGTGCTGTTCGACGAGATCGAAAAGGCGCACCCCGACGTGTTCAACGTGCTGCTGCAGGTGCTCGACGACGGGCGGCTCACCGACGGGCACGGCCGCACGGTGGACTTCCGCAACACGGTGATCGTGATGACCTCGAACGTCGGCACGCAGGCGCTGCGCAACGTGGACGACGTGGAAGACGTCAACGTCCAGCGCGGGGTCGATCAAATCATCGGGGAGGCGCTCCGCGGGACGTTCAAGCCCGAGTTCTTGAACCGCATCGACGACGTGATCGTGTTCCACAAGCTTGGGCGGCAGGAGCTGCCGGTGATCGTCGAGATCCAGCTCGCGCGGCTGCGCAAGCTGCTCGCCGAGCGCGGGATCGCCCTCGAGCTTTCGCCCGAGGCGACCGAGCTCCTGTGCGACCGCGGCTACGACCCCGCCTTCGGCGCGCGGCCGCTCAAGCGCGCCATCCAGCGCTACGTGCAGGACCCGCTGGCGAAGGAGTTGATCGCCGCGCGGATCCACCCGGGCGAGCGGGTGCGCGCCGAGCGCGAGGGCGACCACCTCGCCTTCCACGTCGTCGGGGCCGCCGCGTCGCACGAGGCGGCGTGAGGAAACTGTCGGCCGTCGGCCGTCGGCTGTAGGCTCTCGGCAATGGGCCGACCGCGCCTGCCGAAGGCAGGGGCTTTCGAGCGGGCGGCCGTCGAGGGTAAGAATCGAGAATGGCGAAGAAGGACTACTACAAGGTGCTCGGCGTCGCCGAGAACGCCCCCGCCGAGGAGATCAAGAAGGCGTACCGCCGGCTCGCCAAGAAGAACCACCCCGACGTGACCGGGGGCGACAAGGCGAAGGAGGCCCGCTTCAAGGAAGTGAGCGAGGCCTACGAGACGCTCGGCGACGAGAAGAAGCGCGCGCAGTACGACGCCGAGCGCAAGAGTCCCTTCGCCGGCGGCTTCCCGCCCGGAGGCAGTCCGTTCCCGGGCGGGTACGGGCGCACCGGTCGCGTGAACGTCGACATCAACGATCTGTTCCGCGGCGCGCGCGGCGGGCGCACCACCACCACCACCGCCGGCGAGGGCGGTCTCGGCGACCTCTTCTCCGAGCTGTTCGGCCGCTCGGGGCGGCCCACGACGACGACGGATGCGTTGCGCGGCAGCGACGTCTCGGCGCGGATCGACATCGACCTGCCGGTCGCCGCGCTCGGCGGCGAGCAGGCGATCGCCGTCGACGGCAAGCGCCTCAACGTGCGCATCCCGCCGGGCGTCGACGAAGGGCAGACCATCCGCCTCGCGGGCAAAGGCGAGCCCGGGCGCGGCGGGCCCGGCGACCTGCTCCTCGAGGTCCACGTGCGGCCGCACCCGCAGTTCCGTCGCCACGGCCACGACCTCGAGGTGAACGCGCCGATCACCGTCGACGAGGCGGTGCTCGGCGCGAAGGTCGAGGTGCCGACGCTCGAGGGCAGGGTGCAGGTGACGGTGCCGCCCGGGACCTCGAGCGGGCTCAAGCTGCGCCTCCGCGGCAAGGGCGTCCCGCGGCGCGACGGCACGCGCGGGGATCTCTATGCCGTGACGCAGATCGTGCTCCCGAAGGAGATCCCGCCCGCGGCGCGCCAGCTCATGGTCGAGTTCGCGCGGCTCACGCGAAAATAGCGGACCTCGTTCCCTCCCCGGCCCGCCGGCCCGGGTCGGCGGAGAGCGCTCCGTCACCCGCGTGCTCGCACCACGCCCCTTTCCGTCGGACAACTGCGACTTAACTCAACCTTGTTCGCCATCGAGCGAGGAGTCCGTCCATGCCTAGCCCCGAAAGAGCCCCCGATCCCGCGCTGCCGGTCCTCACGCTGCGCAACCTGGTGCTCTTCCCCGGCGTCGTGATCCCGGTCGACGTGGGCCGCTCCGGCTCGCTCCGCCTCGTCGAGGAGGTCGCGCGCCGCCAGCCGCCGCACCTCGCCATCGCCACGCAGCGGGATCCGCAGGTCGAGGAGCCCGGGCCGAACGATCTGCACCCGATCGGCGTCGAGGCGGAGATCCTGAAGGTGGTGAAGCTGTCGGAGAGCCGCGTCACCGTCGTGGTGCGCGGCCTCGCGCGCCGCCGCTTCGTGCGCTTCACCGAGACGACGCCCTACCTGGTGGCGATCGCCGAGCCGGTGGTCGAGCAGATCGGCGACTCGACGGTGATCGAGGGGCTGGCGATGAGCGTGCGCGACGCCGCCAAGCAGGTGATCGAGCTGTCGCCGGAGATCCCCGACGAGGCGGCGCAGGTGCTCGACGCGATCCGCGATCCGTCGCGGCTGGCCGACATGGCGGCCGCCAACCTCGACCTCGGCACCGAGGAGCGCATGGCGCTGCTCTCGGAGCTGGACGTGAAGAAGCGCCTCGAGCGCGTGTTCGGTGAGCTGCAGCACCGGGTCGAGGTGTTCAAGGTGAAGGAGAAGATCGACACGCAGGTGCGCGAGGAGTTCAGCAAGCACCAGCGCGAGGCGGTGCTGCGCCAGAAGTTGAAGGCGATCCAGGAGGAGCTGGGCGAGGGCGAGGAGGCCGAGGACACCTCCGAGTTCGACGAGAAGATCAAGCAGGTCGCCATGCCGCCCGAGGTCGAGAAGGTGGCGCGCAAGCAGCTCGCGCGGCTGAAGGGGATGCCGGCGGCCTCCGCCGAGTACACGGTCACGCGGACCTACCTCGAGTGGCTGTGCGATCTGCCGTGGGGCAAGCGCACCGAGGACAAGCTCCAGCTCGCCGAGGCGCGCGCCATCCTCGACGCCGACCACTACGACCTCGAGAAGGTGAAGAAGCGCATCCTCGAGTACCTCGCGGTGCGCAAGCTGGCAGATCGGA
>JAJXSP010000538.1 GCA_021784515.1 Myxococcales bacterium
CCGCCCCCGGGCACGCTCGCCTTCTACCGCGGCGCCGACGTCCTCATCCACGACTGCACCTACACGCCCGAGGACCGCGCCTCGCGGGTGTCGCGCGGCTGCTCGTCGCTCGCCGACGCCGCCGCCCGCGCGGTGCGCGCCGAGGTGAAGCACCTGGTGATGACCCACTACGACCAGGACTACGGCGACGACGTGGTCGACGCGATGGCCGAGCGTTGCCGCCGTCTCCTCGACGAGCAGGGCGGCCGCGGCATCCGCCTCACCGCGGCGCGCGAAGGGCTCACCATCGAGGTGTAGATCCCTTCCGCCCCGCGCCCGGCCGTTCCCCCCCTGTGGATGAGCGGCCGTAACCTCGCTTCGATCAACCGCTTTTGTGCAGCGCACAAGAAATGTTGCGCCGCACAACCTTTGCGCTAGCATGGCGCCCATGTCCGACAAGCCGCGTCGCCGCCGCATCGTCGGCCCGCCCGCCATCCCTGGGGAGCGGCTGATCCGAAAGTACGGCAACCGCCGTCTGTACGACACCCACGAGAGCCGCTACGTCACGCTCGAGGACCTGGTCGACGTCTTCGCCGGCGACGCCCCGGTGCGCGTCGTGGACGCCGTCACCGGCGAGGACCTCACCAAGCGGGTCCTGGCGCAGGCGATCCTCTTCGAGGAATCGCGGCGCCGCACGCAGATCATCCCGATCGAGCTCTTGCGCGCGCTGCTGCGCCACCGCGATCAGCGCGAGTCGATCGAGAAGAAGCTGCAGCGCGCCCTCGGCGAGCTCGCCCCCGAGGCGACCACCGCCGCCGAGGAGGCGCCGAGCGGCGAGCTGGCTGAGCTGAAGCGCCGCCTGAAGGCGCTCGAGAGCCAGGTCCGCGGCACCCCCACCCGCTCCGCCGCGCGACGGCGCTGACGTCGCCACCGGAGGCTCGCTTCGCGCGCACCCTCAGGGCCCGATCAGGAACAAGTTGATCAAGGATGGGCGTCGAGGCGCCCGATCCGGCGAGGCGCGAGGAGGGAGCTTGCCGGATGCAAGTGACCGACGAGCAACGACGCCGGTCGGGATGGATCGGCGGCTAGACTGAGCAAGTTGTTCCTGATCGGGCCCTTACCGACGCGACCCTACGCCGCGACGAGATACCGCTTCCCGACCAGCGTCTTCAGCGCGCCGAGCGTGTCGAGATCGGTGTGCGGGCTCGCGTCGAGCACCGCCTGGATCGTGCGCTGGTTGATCGCGAGCTGAAGCACGTCCAGCTCCGTCGGGGAAAGCGCGCGCAGCGGCGCCTCGAGCGGGTGCGCGAGCCCGAGCGGCGCCTGCCGCGGCGGCAGCTCGCCCTCCAGCCGCGCCGCCTCGTCGAGCTGCCGCATCCCCTCGATCAGGAGCGCGCCGGTGGACTCGGTGATCTCCTCGAGCACCGCCTTCTCGTCGGGCGGCTCCAGCTCGAACGCGCCCGACGGCCACGCCAGCATCCGGTAGAACGCCTTGCGCGGCGAGACGTCGAACGCCTCGTTGATCGTCGCGAAGTAGATCTGCCCTTTGCGCAGGTAGATCCGCCCGACGCCCGCGTCCCCGGTGATCGACAGCACGCCCGACTTGCGGCTCGTCGAGAGCAGCTGGAGCAGGTCGGGCAGCGGGATCTCCTCGATCACGCCCGACATCGGCTTGCCGCCGGTGGAGTAGCGGCGCTGGCCCGCCTGCTCGAGCCGCTGCCGCGCTTCCGGCTCGGAGACCTGGTTCCCGTCGACGGCGACCATCTTGATGATCGAGGTGCCGATGAGGATCCGATCGCCTTCCTTGAGGCGGCACCGCTTCACCTTCTCGCCGTTGACGAAGGTGCCGTTGGTCGAGCCGAGGTCCTCGATCTCGATCGCGCCGTCGCGGGCGTCGATCAGCGCGTGCTTGCGCGAAACCATGTCCTCGACCAGCACCATGTCCAGCTCGCTCGAGCGGCCGATCACGATCTGGCGATCCATGTGGATCGGGAACTCGCCGCCCTGGTACTTACCCGAGATGAAGCGCAGCGCGAGCTGGGGGTGGGCGAGGGACACTGCGTGGGCTCCAGGCGGACCGCGATGTTAGCCCGGCCCCGAACGACGGGTCAAGGCGCGGCGCCGCCGTCGCCGTGGCGCGCGCCCGGCGGTTGGCGATAGCATCGGCGGATGGCGATCGTCCTCGAGACGGGTCTCGGGCGGCTGCACCGCGGCGACGCGCTGCCGTGGCTCGAGGCGCTGCCGCCCGCCTCGTGCGACCTCGTCTTCGCCGACCCGCCCTACGGCGCCGGCAAGCAGGCGTGGGACGTGTTCCCGTCGGAGGCGGCCTACCTCGAGTGGTCGGCGCGGTGGATCGACGCCGCGGCGCGGGCGCTCAAGCCGACCGGCTCGATCTACGTGTGCGGCTTCTCCGAGGCGCTCGCCGATCTGAAGGCGCTCGTCGCGCGGCGGGTCGATTCGGTGCGCTGGCTGGTGTGGGCCTACCGGAACAAGGCCAACCTCGGGCGCGACTGGGGCCGCTCGCACGAGAGCGTGCTCCACGGGCGGATGGCGGCCTTCGTCCTCGACGTGGACGCCGCGCGCGTGCCGTACAACGCGCACACCACGCGCTACCCCGATCACCCGCAGGCCCTGTCGTCGCAGTACGGCAAGCGCGCCTACGCCTGGCGGCCGCACCCCCTCGGCGCCAAGCCGCGCGACGTGCTCGACATCCCGACGCTGTGCAACGGGATGCGCGAGAAGACGGAGCACCCGACGCAGAAGCCGCTCGAGCTGGTGCGGCGGCTGGTGCTGGCGGCGACGCGCCCCGGGGAGCTGGTGGTCGATCCCTTCGCCGGCGCGGGCACGGCGCCGCTGGTGGCCGAGCGCACCGGGCGGCGCTGGCTCGCCTGCGAGGTGGACGAGCGCTACTGCGCGCTGGCGGCCGAGCGCATCGCGCGCAGCGACGGGGCGGAGCTGGATCCCGAGGGCGCGGCGAAGCGGCGCGCGCAGCGGGCGAAGCTGCGCTGACTTAACCGAGCAAGCCCCCGGCTGTGCCGGGGAGACTCCCGAAGTTTGACAGCTCCGGGAGTAGCTGCGGACGCTCCCCCCTCGTGAACCGGCCAGGGCTCAACGAGAAGGGAGCGAACGC
>JAJXSP010000539.1 GCA_021784515.1 Myxococcales bacterium
CGCAGCGGCCTCGCGAGGGCGGCGCGGAGGTCGCGCGCGGCGAGGCCCGCGGCCGCGGCCGCCGCCGCCACCGCGACGAGCGCCGGCGCACCGACGGAGAGGATGGTCCCCGCCGAGAGCCCCAGCAGCACGCCCGCGGCGACATCGCGCCGCGCGCTCGCATCCCCGGTCAGCAGCGCGAGCGCACCGAAGACGAAGGCCGCCGCCGGCCAGTGCGGGTAGGCGAAGGGCCACATCGTCGCGAGGACGCCGACGTACACCAGCGCCGCGCCCGCGCCGGCGAGCCGCCCGCAAAAGCGCGACACGACGAGCGCGATCAGGGCGGCGGCGGTGGCGGTCGTGGCGACGGCGAGGGCGCGCGCCGCGGCGAGCGACGGCCCGGAAAACGCGAAGAGCAGCGCGTAGAGGTGGTAGAAGACCGGCCCCTGGAACTCGAAGAAGTCGCGGTAGATCACCGCCCCGCGGGTGATCCGGTAGGAGTCGAAGAGGACCGTCCCCTCGTCGCTGTTGAGCCACACCGGCACGGCGCAACGGATCCACGGCCCGCCGGGCACGAGGTAGACCGCGTGCAGCGCGGCCGCGGCGAGCGCCACCGCGAGCAGCCAGCCCCAGCGACGGAGCCAGGGCTTCATGGCCATCGTTCTTTGTGCGTCTGCGCCAAGTGGTTTTGCGATCGCACCATTCGTTAACGCGATCGCATCAGGAAATCACAGGGGGATGTTGCCGTGCTTGCGCGGCGGGTTCGACTGGCGCTTGTTGCGCAGCATGCGGAGCGCCCCGGCGAGGCGGGCGCGGGTCTCGCGCGGGCGGATCACCTGGTCCACGTAGCCCAGCTCGGCGGCCTTGTAGGGATTGGCGAACTTCTCGCGGTAGTCGGCGACGTAGGCGGCGCGCGCGGCGGCCGGGTCGGCGGCCTTGCCGATCTCGGCGCGGAAGATGATGTTGACCGCGCCGTCGGGGCCCATCACCGCGATCTCCGCCGTCGGGTAGGCGAAGTTGATGTCGGCGCGCACGTGCTTGGAGGCCATCACGTCGTAGGCGCCGCCGTAGGCCTTGCGGGTGATCAGCGTGACCTTGGGCACGGTGGCCTCGGCGAAGGCGTAGAGCAGCTTGGCGCCGTGCTTGATGATGCCGCCGTACTCCTGATCGGTCCCGGGCAGGAAGCCGGGCACGTCGACCAGCGTCACCAGGGGGATGTTGAAGCAGTCGCAGAAACGGACGAAGCGCGCGCCCTTCACCGAGGCGCCGATGTCGAGGCAGCCGGCGAGGTGGTTGGGCTGGTTGGCGACGATGCCGACGGTGCGTCCGTCGATGCGCGCGAAGCCGACCACCATGTTGAGCGCGTACTCCGGCGCCACCTCGAAGAAGTGCCGGTCGTCGACGACGCGGGTGATGATGTCCTTGACGTCGTAGGGGCGCGACGGATCGAGCGGGATGAGGGTGTCGAGCGAGGCGTCCTCGCGATCGACCGGATCCCTGGTCGCGACGATCGGCGGGTCCTCGGCGTTGTTCTGCGGCAGGAACGAGAGCAGCTGGCGGATCATCTCGATGCACTGCTTCTCGTCGGGGGTGGCGAAGTGGGCCACGCCCGAGCGCGCGGCGTGGGTGTGCGCGCCGCCGAGCGCCTCCTTGCTCACCTCCTCGTGCGTGACCGCTTTGATCACGTCGGGGCCGGTGATGAACATGTAGCTGGTCTGGTCGACCATGAAGATGAAGTCGGTGATCGCCGGCGAGTAGACCGCCCCGCCGGCGCACGGCCCCATGATGGCGGAGATCTGCGGCACCACGCCCGAGGCGAGGGTGTTGCGGGTGAAGATCTCGGCATAGCCGGCGAGCGACTCGACGCCCTCCTGGATGCGCGCGCCGCCCGAGTCGTTGAGCCCGATGACGGGCGCGCCGACCTTCATGGCGAGGTCCATCACCTTGCAGATCTTCGTCGCGTAGGCGCCGGAGAGCGAGCCGCCGAAGACGGTGAAGTCCTGCGCGAACAGGAACACCTGGCGCCCGCCGACGAGGCCGTAGCCGGTGACCACGCCGTCGCCGAGGATCTTCTGCTCGGCCATGTTGAAGTCGGCGCAGCGGTGGGTGACGAACTTGTCGAGCTCGACGAAGCTGCCCGCGTCGCACAGGAGCTCGACGCGCTCGCGGGCGGTCAGCTTGCCCTGTTGGTGCTGCTTGGCGATGCGCTCGTCGCCGCCGCCCTTCTCCGCGCGCGCTTCGAGCTCCTGGAGGCGGACCATCGGATCGGTCTGGGTCATGGTTGCTCCGCGGCGTGCTGGCCGCTCATCGTTGGAATCGCGCAGGGCCGCCCCTCACGCGGGGACCCTCGCCTCGACGTAACCGGCGATGCGGGCGCGGCTCGCCTCGTCGAGCGCGATGAACCGGAGCGCGCGGTGGACGCGGCGCCCCTCCTCGTCGCGGCGCTCCTCGTCGGTGGCGAGGCGCGCGCGGACGGTGATCGGCAGCGGGTCGTCGGGCAGCTGGAAGGCGAGGTCGACCGCGCCGTCCAACTCCTCCGGCAGCGGCCGCACGAAGGCGAGGCCGCCCTCGGAGACGCCGGCCGCGTAGCGGAACCAGCGCGCCGGTGGGCGGCTGCCGAGGCGGATCTCGACGGGAACCCGGAGCGGTGCGAGCACGGGCCGGCACCATAGTTCCGTGCCGCGGTGGACGCAAGCCGCTCACCCGCCGTCGAGCGCGGCCACGATCGCCTCGTGCAGCGCCGGGCGGAATGCCTTGATCGCCTCCCGATCGCCGCCCGAAAAGACGCGGTTGGAGAGGAGCACCACCGAGCGGCCGCGCGGCGGATCGATCCACAGCGAGCAGCCGGTGAAGCCGAGGTGGCCGACGCCGTCGCGAGGCCAGCGCGCGCCGGCCGACGACGCGCCTGCCGAGGGCCGGTCCCAGCCCAGGCAAAAGGTCGATCCCGGGATCCCCGAAGGGGTCCAGAAGGTGCGCACCGTCGCGGGGCGCGCGATGAACGGCGCGCCGCGCGTGCACCACGGCGGCGCGGGATCGCACCACGCGGCGACCAGCGCGGCGGCGATCCGCCCGACGTCGCGCGCGGTCGAGAACAGCCCGGCGTGGCCGGCGACGCCCTCCATCGC
>JAJXSP010000540.1 GCA_021784515.1 Myxococcales bacterium
GCTCCAGCTCGGGCTGCAGCGCGCCTGGCAGAGCGCGGTCGGGGTGGAGGCCGATCTCCCGTCGGGCTTCTCGATCCGGGTAACCGGCTTCTACCAGAAGCTTCAGAACACCAACGACTTCAACACCGACATCTTCAGCCTCGCCCAGGTCAGCTCGAACGGCGTCGTCGGCGCGCCGCCGGTGTGCACCTCGCCGCCGCCCGAGTCGCTCTCGGGGGTGCCGGCCGACATCACGCGGCAGGTCGACGGGCAGACCTTCGGCGGCGAGCTTCTGGCGCGCCGCTCGATCGGGCCGATCACCGGCTGGCTCGCCTACACCCTCTCGCGCTCCGAGCGCATCTTCTCGTGCGGCAACCTCGGCCCGACGCTGCGCCCGGCCGACCTCGACCAGACCCACGTCCTCAATCTCGTCATTCAATGGCGGCTGCCGTGGAACCTGATGGCGGGGGCGCACTTCGCCTACACCTCGGGCCGCCCCTACACCCACGTCACCGCCACCAGCTCGCTCAGCAACATCCCGCTGCGCAACAACGACCGGATGCCCGGCTACGTGCAGCTCGACCTGCGCATCGACCGCGAGTGGATTTTCGAGAAGTGGGCGCTCTCGGTGTTCCTCGAGGCGCTCAACATGACCTATTCGCAAACCATCTATGGCGTGCAGTACCTGGCCCCGGGCGGAGTGCCCGATTACCAGCACCCCGACTTCCAGGGATTCAATTGGACGCTGCCGTGGTTCGGGGTGCGGGGCCGGATTTAGGAGCCGCGGCGAAATAACTTGCGCAGTCTGGCCGCCGATCCATCCCGGCTGGCTTCGTTCCTCCTCAGTCACTTGCAGAGAGCAAGCTCCCTCGTCGCGCCTCGCCATCCGGGCGCCTCGGCAGCCATCTTTGCGCAACTTGTTTCGCCGCGGCTCCTTGGCGAAAAAGGGGTTCCCGTTCTCCTTCTCGCCGGCCGGGCGCCTGGCGTACGATCCGCCGCCATGACGCGCTCCCACCTCGCTCTCGCCCTCGCCGCCCTCGCCGGCTGCGGCAGCCCCTCGCCCTCTCCCGACGCGGGCGCCCCTCCCGACGCGGCCTTCCGCGGCTCCGGCATCATGCCCGACGAGATCCCGCTTCGCATCACGGTGCAGTGCCCGGGCGGCCCGTCGTGCCCGGCGGGCGGCGACGGCCGGCTCCTCGTCGGCGTCGGCGTCCGCGAGATCACCCCGCTCGTCGAGCCGTTCCAGGACCTCAACCACAATGGCCGCTACGACCCCGGCGAGCCATTCCAGGACAAGAATGGAAATGGCCGGTTCGATCCGGTGTGGATGACGGTGTCGTCGCACGAGGCCTACGGCGTGCACGACCCGAACTGGGCCCGCTGCTACGTGCTGCGCCAGGGCGAGACCACCCTCGCCCACTGCGTGTTCGACGTGATCGGCTACTTCCACTCCGACCTCGAACAGCTCCGCGACGACCTCGATCCCTCGCTGGGGATCGATTACCTTTTGACCTCCGCCACCCACGATCATTCCACCGGCGACACGCTCGGCCTCTACAACGACGACAGCAGCGTCACCGGCTACGACCCGGAGTGGATGCGCCACGTCCGCGCGCAGGCCATCGCGGCGCTCACCGAGGCGGTGCACGACCTCAAGCCGGCGAAGATGTCGATCGCCTCGATCCCCGTCGAGGACCCGCCCAACCACGACATGCACCACTACATCGCCGACGGGCGCGACCCTCTGATCATCGACAATGTCCTTCATTTGATGCAGTTCGACGGCGCCGACGACGGAAAGCCGATCGTCACCATCGTCAACTGGACCGCCCACCCCGACGCGATGGACCGCTCGAACCGCTTCATCTCCTCCGAATGGCCGCACTACCTCCGCCAGCGCGTCGAGCCGCACACCGGCTCACCGGTGGTCTACGTCTCGGGCAGCGTGGGCGGGCAGATCGGCCCGGGCGGCGGCAATCCGCAGAACGTCGCGGTCGAGGCCATCGGCGACGACGGCAAGGTCCACACCCACGGCGATTTCGCCTTCGAGGAGGCGTGGGGCGACTCGATCGGCGATTTCGCCAACAAGGCATTCGACGCCCGCCAGGCGGTCGATCACCCGATGTTGGCATTCCGGGCCACCCGCCTCGGCGTGCACGTCGAGAATCCCCTCTACATTACCGGGTTCCTGACGGGCGTCCTGCCGCGCAGCGTGTATGGATTCGACCCGAGCAAGCCGGTGATCCACGACGCGACGATCGACAATGCGCCGCTCATCGACACCGAGTTCGCCTACGTCACCCTCGGGCCGGCGGCGATCGCCACCGCGCCGGGCGAGCTGTTCCCGGAGAGCTTCATCGGCGGCTACGACGGCTCGAAGAGCGGCACCGAGACGCCCTTCGTTCACACCGGAAAGATCCCCAATGACCGGTGCGATTGCGACTACCCGGCGCCGCCCGACGTCTCCAAGGCGCCGCCTCCTCCCTATTTGATCGACCTGATGGACGGCCCGCCGGAGCACCGAATGGTGTTCGGACTCACCCTCGACATGCTGGGTTATGTCGTGCCGCGCTTCGAGTGGTATCTGGACCCGACGTCGCCCTACCTCGCCGAGCCGCCCGGCGACAGTCACTACGAGGAGACGAATTCGATCGGACCGCGCTCCGAGCCGGAGATCGTCGGGACGATGCGCCAGCTGGCGATGTCGTCGTCGGGAAAGAGCCCGTTCGGAAACTGACGATCCGGAGCGCGGCTACATGATGAGCGCGCAGATGTTGGGCTGGTTTCCGCCGCCGCACACCTGACTACCCGGGCAGTCGCCGCAGAACACCGCGCCGCCGCAGCCGTCGCCGATCCACCCGCACTGCGCGCCCTGCTCCATGCAGGTGCGCGGCACGCAGCTGTTGCTGCCGCACATCCCGGGTTGGCCGCCGCCGCCGCAGGTCTGCCCCATCGGACAGGCGCCGCAGTCGATCGTGTTGCCGCAGCCGTCGCCGGCCGGGCCGCACGAGAGGCCCTGCTGCTGGCAGGAGACGGGAGTGCAGACGCCGCCGTCGGGGAGCGCGCCGCACTTGCCCGGCCCTCCGCCGCCGCTCGCCTGTACGGGCGGG
>JAJXSP010000115.1 GCA_021784515.1 Myxococcales bacterium
AAGCCGTCGCCGAGCGGCGCCCCGCTCGCGTCGCGCCCGCCCGCGACGAGGACGCTGCCGTCGAGGAGGGCGGTGGCGGTGTGGCCGGCGCGCGGCGAGAGGCCGGGCAACGCGCGCGGCGCGCCGAGCGGGGGCACGATCGCCGCGGCGCCGCTCGGGTGGCCGTCGCCATCGAGGCCGCCGACGACGAGCAGGTCTCCGTCGCCGAACCTAGCCACCGAGGGTTCCGCCACCGCCGCAGGGAGCGGCGCGCTCGCGGTGGAAGCGTCCGACGGCGAGCCGAGCTCGATCACCTGCGACGATGCGGAGGAGGCGCCGCCGACGATCACCACCGCCCCGGAGTCGAGCGCCGCGGCCGCGCCCGCGACGAGCGGCACCGCGACGGCGGGCGCGCCCCCGAGCGGATCGATCACCTCGGCGGTGGTGGCCTCGCCCTGTTCGTCCTCGCCGCCGACGAGGAGCGCCGTGCCGTCGCCGCGCGCGATCAGCTCGCCGTGCGCGCGCGGCGCGAGGAGCGGCGGGCCCGCCGTCCATGTCTCGCTTTGCGGCGAGAAGCGCTCCGTGCTCGCGAGCGTCGATCCGGCGGCGCAGCGATCGCCCTCGACGCGCGCGCAGCCGCCGGCGACCAGCACCGTCCCGTCGGCGAGGAGCACCGCTCCATGGAAGGCTCGGCCGGCGCCGAGCGGCGACGTGTCGCTGTCGATCGCGCCCGTAGACGCGAGGAGGATCGAGCGCGTGGCGCCGGCGCCGTCGGCCTGCGCGCCGCCGGCGAGCAGCACCGACCCGTCGGTCCGCAGCGTCGCGGTGTGACCGATGGAGACGCTCGCGTCGAGCTCCACGCCGGCCGAGAAGGCGCCGGTCCCCGGATCGTAGCTCTCGACGAGCGTCACCGGCCCGGCGGCGTCGGCACCGCCGGTGAAGAGGACGTGGCCGTCGGCGGTGCGCGTGGCGCGATGACCGAAGCGCGGCCGGGCCAGCGCCCCGACCGCGCAGGGCGTGTCGGGCGCCGCCCAGGCGACCGGCAGCGTCGGGCCGAGGAGCGAGTCGAAGGAGAACGGCCCGGTCTGGCCGAGCGCGACGCGCGTGCCCGAGGCGTCGAGCGCCTCGACGGTGATCGCGCTCACCGCGTCGGGCAGCGAACCGAGCGTGAGCGACGCGGGCGGCTTCACGGTCGCGGTCAGCGACGGCTCGGGCGGGAAGTCGCCGAGCGCCTGGAGCACGATCCGATCGACCTCGCCCGCCGGCGCGCAGCCCTTCCCCACCGGCGCCAGCGTGACGCTCCGCACCTGCTGCTGGCAGCCGCCGAGGGCCACGGCGGCGAGCGCCGCGCACAGCCGCGCGCGGGAGCACGCGGGGCGCCCGATCATCGCATTCTCCGACGGCACGGCGCACAGCCTACACCACGCCCGCCGCCGGGGCCGTCGCAGGGTCGATGTGGTAGCGTCGTCGCGACGGACGATGGACTCCTCCGACAAGCTCGACCCCGGCTCGATCGCCGCTCCGACGGCGTTCGGCAAGTACCAGCTCCTCGGGCTGATCGCCCGCGGTGGGATGGCCGAGGTCTACCGCGCGCGCGTCGCCGGCCGCTCCGACGACCTCCTCGCCATCAAATGCATGCGCCCGTCGCTGGCGAAGGAGGCGCGCTTCGTCGACATGTTCATCCGCGAGGGGCGCCTCGCCGTGCTGCTCGAGCACGAGGCGATCGTGCGCACCTTCGAGATCGGCCGCATCGAGGGGCGCTACTTCATCGCGATGGAGTACATCGGCGGCAAGGACCTGACGCAAATCCTCCGTCGCTGCCAGGAGGCGAACCACCGCATCCCGGTGCCGCACGCGGTGCACGTGGCGATGAAGATGTGCGAGGGGCTGCACTTCGCGCACGTGCGCACCGACGACGAGGGGCGCCCGCTGAACATCGTCAACCGCGACGTCTCCCCGTCGAACGTGCGCCTCTCCTACGACGGCGGCGTGAAGCTGATCGACTTCGGCATCGCGCAGGCGCTGGTCAAGTTCACCTCCGAGATCGGCGTGCTGAAGGGCAAGTTCAGCTACATGTCGCCGGAGCAGATCCGGGGCATGCCGCTCGACGCGCGCACCGACGTCTTCTCGGCGGGGATCGTGCTGCACGAGATGCTGACCACCGAGAAGCTCTTCCGGGGCGACACCGAGTTCGCGCTGATGGAGAAGGTGCGCAACGCGGAGGTGTCGCCGCCGTCGAAGTTCAATCGCCGCGTCCCCGAGGCGCTCGACGCCATCGTCGCGCAGGCGCTGGCGCGTGACGTCGGCGATCGCTACCAGTCGGCGGCGGAGATGGCGGCCGATCTCGAGGCGCTGCTGCGGTCGTACCGCTTCACGCGCGAGGAGCTGGGCGAGTTCGTGCGCGGCCTGTTCCGGCAGGACTACGCGAAGGAGCTGGAGGACCTCGACGGCTCGCGCGCGGGAGGACGCCCGGTGGTGGAGGTGTCGGAGCCCGAGGTGGTGTTCGAGGAGCCCGAGCCGCAGACCGACCTCGCCACGCGGCCGACCGATCGGATGGAGCCGGTGGCGGCGCCGCCCGATGCGCCCGTCGAGGAGGCGCCGGGAGATCGCCCCGGCTCGCCGCCGCCCGGCGTTCCCGGCGGCGGGCTGTGGGCTCGACTGCGGGGGCGCTTCTCGAAGTAGCAGCGAGCAGGGGTGACGCGGCCCGTTTCCTGCGCTAACAAGGATCCATGACGGAGAGCATGCTCGCGCCCGGGCTCCTCGTAGCGGCGCCGCCGCTCGACGATCCGAACTTCGCCCGTTCCCTGGTGCTGTTGATCGCGCACAGCGAGGAGGGCGCGCTCGGAATCGTGATCAACCACGCGGTGGCGGTGGGCACGGTCGGCGATCTCCTCGAGCAGCTCAAGCTCGGCGATCGCGAGTCGCACCGCGAGCCGATTCACGTCGGCGGGCCGGTCCACCAGGAGATGGGCTGGATCGTGTATCGCCCGGCGGGCGCCGACGCGCTCGACGGCGAGAGCCGCCTCTCCGAGGAGGTCGCGGTGAGCCCGTCGCGCGACGTGCTGGCGGCGATCGGCCGTGACGACGGACCGCAGCGCTTCGACCTCTACGTGGGTTGCGCCGGCTGGGGTCCGGGGCAGCTGGAGGAGGAGGTGCGGCAGGGCGCGTGGCTGCCCGTGGCGCTCGACGCCGGCATCGTGTTCGATGTCCCGACGGAGGAGCGCTGGCAGGCGGCCTTCACGCGCGCCGGCGTGGACCCGGCCGGGTTCATGGGGCATACGCGCGGGCAGGCGTGATCAACCGACTTTCGGCACGCACATCCCGTCTTCGCAGGTGAACTCGGGCGGGCAGGCGCCGCCGCCCGCGCCGGTGCAGGCGACCTGCTCGGTCCAAATCCCCGAGTGATTGGCCTGCGTGGGGTCCTGGAAGGGCAGCCAGAATGGCGGGGAGCTGGGATCGCCATTGCCCAGCTCGGCCTGCGCCTTCCGAAGGTCGATCGCCGCCATCCACAGCTGCGGCAACATTCCGTCCGGCACGACCCAGCCATAGGCGAATTTCGAGGAGAAGGTGATGAACACCAGCTGGCCATCGCCCTGCACGAAGGGCGCGAACTTCGGCCAGGTGGCGGTGCGGTCCATCTGGTGCGTGGCGTTGGCCAGCTCGATCACCGCGCCGCCCGTCGCCGCGACGAGGCGCAGCCGCGCCGAATCCTGGTCATACGACATGCATTTGCCCGAGGTATCGACGTAGTTGTTGCCGGCGGTGGGCGAGGATCCGGGATACCGGCCGGTGGCGAACACGATCCATTGCGAGTCGGGCGACCAGGATGGATAGAAGTGGTATTCCGACAGCATCACCGACGGCACAACCGTTCGGGCTGGGCCGAAGTCAGCATTGTTGTAGGGCATCACCATGACGCTCCCGCCATTGCCGAGGATCCAGTCGCCCGCCTGGATCACGGGGTCCAGCGCCATGTCCTTGCCAATGAATCCCTCGTCGGGAATCCCGATGAAGACGATCGAGGCACCGTCGGGCGACCACTCGGGCATCACGGCCTCTTTGGCGCCGTAGAGGTTCGGCGGAATCTGCTTGATCAATTTTCCCTGCCCGTCGCGCAGCTCCAACTTTCCGGCCCAGTTGGTGATCATCTGCGAGCCGTCGGGATTGAAGGTGGCGAAGTTCCAGGCGTAGCTGCTCCGGGTCATGTCGACCGGAGCGATGTAGCTCTGGCCATTGCCGCCCTGCACGATTCCGGCGTAGCCGTCGCCGCCGGCGAAGGTCGCCGCCACCTTCTTGCCGTCGCGGGAGACGGCGTGGCAGCCCGCGCAGCCGGTGCCGTTGCCGGCGGGAATGAAATCGGTGGCGGTGGCGGCGCCGAAGGGCAGGCGCTTGATCCCGCGAATGGTCGGAGAGAAGTAATAGAGTCCGCCCTGGACGTCCTCGGGCGAGAACGAGATCGCCGTGCCGCCGTCGCCGGCGACGGGCATTCCGGCGCCCGCGGTCCCCGATATCTGGATGTTCACCGCTTTTCCGGCGGCGGAGAGCGCGATCGCCTTCCACGATGAGTCGGGGACGGAATAGCTGCATTGCACGCCGCCCGTGCAGCGCGCGCCACCGACATAGAACGTCGCGTCGATGGTGTCGCCGACGACGTGGATGCGATAGAGGGAGTCGCTCGGATTGCCGCTCCACTGGAGGTCCATCTGGCCAAGATTGCGGGCGAGCAGGGTATTGGCGAACGGGTATTTCAGGATCGGGGCCGCGGTGGGATCATTCGACGGCGGCCCGCCGAACGACATCGGCGCGGTGCCGTCGGCCGAGGGATCCACCACGTCGGGCGGATGGTCGAGGAGGGTCAGCGAGGCGCCGGCGATTGCTCCCTTGTAATTGGCGGTGATCGAAATCGCGCCGCCGGCGGAGAGCGGCCAGGCGCTGGTGAACAGGCCATTGGCGATCGTCCCGTAGGCCGCGTCGACGGTCCACGCCGCCTGGGCGGTGACGTCGCCGTCGGTCCGCGAGACGGCGTGGAACTGCTGCGTCACCGGGCCCCCGTCGGCCGTCGCCATCGCCGTCGCGGGCGTGACGGAGAGCGGCGCATTCGTCGAACCACCGTCGGTGGCGCCGCAGCCGGGGCAGCCGGAGCCGACGCGGCCTCCGCCGCAGCCGGAGAGGGCCAGGAGGAGCGCGCAGCACCAGCGGCGGTCGGACATTGTCACTCCTCGATCGACGAGCCCATCGCGCGGTACTTCTGATATCGCCGCTCGAGGAGCGTCGCGGCCGGAACCGCCACCAGCTCGGCGAGGTGGCGCTGCAGCGCCTCTCCCACCATCCGCGCGGCGCCGTCGTGATCGCGGTGCGCGCCGCCGGGCGGCTCGCGCACCACCTCGTCGGCGATCCCGAGATCCCGCACGTCGCGCGCGGTGATCTTCAGCTCGCCCGCCGCCGTCTCGGTCTTCTTCTGGTCCTTCCAGAGGATCGACGCGCACCCCTCGGGGGAAATCACCGAATAGATCGCGTATTCGAGCATCAGGATCCGGTCGGCCACCCCGAGCGCGAGCGCGCCGCCCGAGCCGCCCTCGCCGATCACCGTCGCGATGATTGGCACCGGCAGGCGCGCCATCACCTCGAGGTTCTTCGCGATCGCCTCTGCCTGCCCTCGCTCCTCGGCGTCGATGCCCGGATAGGCGCCCGGCGTGTCGATGAAGGTGAGGATGGGCAGCCCGCTGCGGGCGGCCAGCTCCATCAGGCGGCGAGCCTTGCGGTAGCCCTCGGGCCGCGGCATTCCGAAGTTGCGCCGCAGGTTCTCCTTCGTGCCGCGCCCCTTCTGGTGGCCGATCACCATCACGGGAATGCCGCAGAAGGTGGAGGGCCCGCCGACGATGGCGGCGTCGTCGCCGAAGGCGCGGTCGCCGTGCAGCTCGAAGAACTCGGGGAACAGGCGATTGAGGTAGTCGGTGGTGAACGGGCGCAGCGTGTGGCGCGAGAGCTGGACCTTCTGCCACGCCGAAAGGTCGGCGAACACCTCGGCCCGCAGCCGCTCCGCCTTGCGCTCGAGCTGGCGGATCTCCGCTTGGAACGACAAGCCGCCGAGCGTCTTCAGCTCGGTGATCTTGTTCTCCAGCTCGACGACCGGCTTTTCGAATTCGAGAGCCTGGCGACTATCCATGACGGTGCCCGCGAAGGTACTCCGCGAGGGCCGCGGCGGGAAGCGCCGCCGCCTCCGCCACGCGTGCCCCGGGCTGCTTGCGGAACCAGGTGCGCTGCCGGCGCGCGAAGTGGCGCGTCGAGAGGCGGATCGCCTCGGCGAGGTCGGCGCGGGCGAGCTTGCCGTCGAGGAACGCGAGCGCCTCCTTGTACCCGAGGCTGCCGAGCGGGCGCGCCTCCCGCCCCCACCGCGCCGCGAGCGCGGCCGTCTCCTCGACGAGGCCGGCGCGGAGCATCGCCTCGACGCGGGCGGTGATGCGGCGGTCGAGCACCTCGGGCGGCGGATCGATCACCACCACCATCGCCTCGTGCCGCGGCGCCGCCGCGTGGCGCGCGTGCTGCGCCGAGAGCGGCTCGCCGGTCTGCTCGAAGACCTCGAGGGCGCGCTCGATGCGCACCGCGTCGTTCGGGTGGATGCGCGCCGCCGCCTCGGGATCGACCGCCGCGAGGCGCGCGTGGAGCGCCGGCCACCCGGCGCGCGCCGCCTCCGCCTCCAGCCGCGCGCGCAGCGCCGGATCGGGCGGCGGCGACGGGAAGATGCCCTCGAGGAGCGCGCGCAGGTAGAGGCCGGTGCCGCCGACGACGATCGCCGGCACGCCGCGACGTTCGAGATCGGCGAGGGCGGCGTCGGCCAGCTCCACGTAGCGCGCCGCGGTGAACGGCTCGACGGGATCGACGACGTCGATCAGGTGGTGCTCGACGCGCACGCGCTCGGCGGGTGTCGGCTTGGCGGTGCCGATGTCGAAGCCGCGATAGACGGCCATCGAGTCGCACGAGACGATCGCGCCGCCCGTGCGCTCGGCCAGCGCGAGGGACGCGTCGCTCTTGCCACTCGCCGTCGGGCCGCAGATCGCGACGAGCGCCACGTCGATCAGGTGCGGCCGAAGCGGCGCTCGATCTCGGCGAGCGAGATCCGGAGCAGCGCCGGGCGGCCGTGCGGACAGTGGGCGCGGAAGTCGACGCCGTCCATCGTGTCGAGCAGCGCGCGGGCGCGGGTGTCGTCGAGCACGTCGCCGGCGCGGACCACCGAGTGGCAGGCCATCGTCGCGAAGACGGCGTCGAGGCGGTCGGACAGCACGTCGGAGCCGCCGCGCGAGGACAGCTCGTCGAGGATCTCGCCGAGCACCTCGGCCACCGGCGCCTGCGCGAGCGCCTCGGGCACCGCCTTCACGGCGAACGACTGCCCGCCGAACGGCTCGAGGTCGAACCCGAGCGCGGCCAGGGTGGCGCCATGCTCGACGGCGGCGGCGGCGCGCGCCACGTCGAGGTCGAGGGTGTGGGGGAAGAGCAGCCGCTGCGTCCGCACCGCGCGCGCGCCATGCGCGTTCTTGAGCCGCTCGAACGCCACTCGCTCGTGCGCCGCGTGCTGGTCGACGATCACCAGCTCGTCGTCGCCCTGGCACAGCAAATAGGTCCGGTGCAATTGCCCCAGGTAGCGCAGCGACGAGAAGAAGCCGCCCTCCCCCTCCGTCTTCAACGTGGTCGCTGACGCTGACGCTGACGCTGACGCTGACGCTGACGCTGACGCTGACGCTGACGCTGACGCTGACGCTGACGCTGACGGCGACGTGGAGGTGGACGGCGACGTGGACGGCGTCGTGGACGTGGACGCCACCCCCGTCGTCGTCTCTCGCGGTGCGAACAGCCCGAGCGCCTGCCGCAGCCGCTGCCGCTGCTCCGCGAACCCCTCCGCCCCGTCGCGCGCCGGCGCGGGCCGCTCGGGCGGCAGCGAGTAGACCCGCACCGCTTCCGTCGCCGGGGCCTGCAGCCACGGCGCCTGCGCGCAGGCCCCGCGCACCCCGTGGCGCACCGCCGCCGCGACCTCCTGCGGCCGCGCGAAGCGGACCTCGGCCTTCTGCGGGTGCACGTTCACGTCGACGTCGGCGCCCGGCACGGTGACGTGGACGACGGCGAGCGGGTAGCGGCCGCGCTCGATCAGCGCGTCGTAGCCCATCGCCAACGCCTGGAGCAGCACGCGGTCGCGCACCGCCCGGCCGTTGACGAGGAGGTGGGTGTTGCGGCTGGTGACGCCGGACTCCGTCGGGGCGCCGAGGCAGGCCTCGATCGCCACGCCGTTCTCCTCGTGCCGGGCCGGGTGCAGCCGCGCGCCCGCCGCGCCCGAGCCACGCCGCCCGAGCGCCGCCAGCGCCCGCTCCAGCAGCGACGGGTGGGGCGGCAGGTCGATCTGCGCGCGCCCGTCGACACGAAGGACGAAGTGGACCCGCGGGTGGCCGAGCGCGAGGCGCACCACCGCCTCGGAGACGTGGGCGGCCTCGGTGCCCTCGGCCTTGAGGAACTTCAGCCGCGCGGGGACGTTGTAGAGGAGGTCGCGCACCTCGATCCGGGTGCCGCGCGGCGCGCCCGCCGGCGAGCCCGCGGCCTCGATGCCGCCCTCCACGGCGATGCGCCAGCCCTCGTCGGAGCCCTCGGGACGCGTCACCAGCGAGAGGCGCGAGACGCCGGCGATCGACGGCAACGCCTCGCCGCGGAAGCCCATCGTCGTGAGGCGGAACAGCTCGTCCACCGAGGTCAGCTTCGAGGTGGCGTGCCGCTGCAGCGCGAGGTGCGCCTCCTCGGGCGTCATGCCGCAGCCGTCGTCCACCACCCGCACGAGCGCGCGCCCGCCGCGCTCGATGTCGATCTCGATCTTGCGCGCCCCGGCGTCGAGCGAGTTCTCGGCCAGCTCCTTGGCCACCGACGACGGCCGCTCCACCACCTCGCCGGCGGCAATCTGGTTGGCCAGCTCGGGCGGGAGCACCTTGATGCGGGAGGCGATCACGGCGGCGCAGTGTAGTCGAGCGACGGGGCCCGAGGAAGCGCGTCTCCGACGACGGCCTTCCCCCGTGGCCGTGGCCGTGATCGCGGAACGCCAGCGAGCGCCCTTCGAGATCAAGCAGGAAGAAGGCTCCGTCCGGCTCCGACGCTTTCCCCGTGCGGCGGTGTTCGCCGCGCGGAGGACCGAAGCGAGCGAGATCTCGACGGGCACCCGCCGAGGGTACTGCGCGAAGTGCGGGCGGCGTTCCACGAGTGCGCGCCGTGCACCATTCGGGTATCATTCTGGTGATGGCTCGCCCACGTACACTTCCTGACCGTCGCCGCTCCCAGGTGGCGCGCACCATCCGCTTCCCCGATGCGCTCCGAACGCGCATCGCCGCCGATGCCGAGCGCTGCGGCCGCAGCTTCGAGGCCCACGTGCTCGCACTCCTCCGCCGCCACTACGGCGAGGACGTGGACATCGCGCCGGCGCCCGACGCCATCCTCGCCCTGGCGCGCGGAAGCATGGCGGAGATCCCGCGGGCCGACCGCGCGCGGATCGAGGGCCGCCTGAAGGACGACGCGGGCGCTTGATGGATGACGTGATCGTCCTCGACTCGGATACGCTCTCCGAGCTTTCGCGCGGCCACGCCAGGGTGACGGCGCGGGCGCGCGCCTATCTTTCGCGCCACGGTCGGTTCACGCTGACCGCCGTCAGCGTGTACGAGCGGCTCCGCGGGTACCGCGCCGCGCTACGCGAAGGCAAGCCGTTCGAGCGCCAAGTGCAGCAGTTCGAGGCGTTCGTCGCCGCGAGCATCGTGCTTCCGCTCGACGGGCCGGCTGCCGATCGGGCCGCCCTCATCTGGGCGGCGCTCGATCGCAAGCACCGCAACGCCCTCGGCGACATCCTCATCGCGGCGATCGCGAGCGCGCGGAACCTGCCGCTGGCGACCCGCAACCGGAGGGACTTCGAACCGATCGCGAAGCTGGAATCCGTCGACCTGAAACTGGTCGATTGGACGCGATAACGTGACGCGCTGGCGGCGAGGCGAAATCACCTGACGCCGCGGGCGACGCCCGGCCTGGCGGCGCCGTCGCCGGAGAGCTTCCCTTCCGATCCTCTCTACCCTCGCGTCGAGCGCGCCGTGGCCGCAGTTCCCGCCAAGAGCAACGTGGTCGCGCCCGTCGACGTTCTCGTCGGAATGGGGCTCCTGTCGCAGGACAAGCTGCTGGACTGGCGGCGCCGACGACGCGGGGCCATTGCCGGCGCGGGGGCTCGGGAGTAGATTCCGCGCGGCTTCGCGGCAAGGCGAGGTCTCGACGAGCGAGGAAGCGAGTGGCCGTGAGCGAGAACGGGGACAGGAGGGCGCAGGGGGAGGGCCAAGCCCGCAAGAGCGGGCTGCTCCAGGGCCCGACTGCCCAACGCAGGGCGCTGGTGAAGCGGCCCCCAGCCGAAGGAAGGGTGGTGGCGATCACCGGCGCGTACAGCTACATCGGCGCCGAGCTGGCGCGCCGCCTCGAGGCCGACCCTCGGGTCTCCCGCGTGCTCGCCGTCGACGTGCGCAAGCCGGCCTTCCCGGCGTCGAAGACGCGGTTCCACAAGATCGACCTCACCATGCCCACCGCCGACTCCGACCTTTCGGCGCTGTGGAAGCGCGAGGGCGTCGACACCGTCGTCCACGCGGCATTCCTCTCGTCGCCGACGCACAACTCGGCCTGGGCCCACGAGCTGGAGTCGATCGGCACGATGCACGTGCTCAACGCCGCCGGCGAGGCCGCGGTCGGCAAGCTGGTGCTCTTCTCGACGACGCTGGTCTACGGCGCCGGCCCCAGCAACCCGAACTTCCTCGACGAGCGGCACGAGCTGCGCGGCCACCCGCGCGCGCGCTTCGTGAAGGACAAGGTCGAGGCCGAGCGCCAGGCGGAGCGCTTCGCGCGCGAGAACCCGGAGACGGTGGTGACGGTGCTGCGCGTCGCCGCCACCCTGGGGCCCACGATCAACAACTTCGCCACCCGCTTCTTCATGCGGCCCGCCTGCCCGGTGATGATGGGCTACGACCCGCTGATGCAGTTCGTTCACGAGAGCGACGTCGTGGACGCCTTCCAGCTCGCCGTCGAGGGCGACCACCCCGGGGCGTTCAACATCGTCGGCGACGGCGTGCTGCCCTACACCACGGTGCTGGCCTTGCTCGGACGGATCCCCGTGCCGATGCCCTCGTTCCTGGCGTACTCGGTGTCGCAGGCGCTCTGGATGACGCAGATCTTCGACTCGCCGCCCAACTTCCTCGACTTCCTCCGCTTCATGTGCATCGCCGACGGAGCGAAGGCGGCGCGTGAGATGGGCTTTTGCGCCCGTCACGACATCAAGCAGACGCTCGAGGATTTCCTCGGCGTGGCGCCGCCGCTGTCGGCCGCCGAAAGGGGTCTGTGATGGCGAAGTCGATCCTCGGCGACGATCCGTTCTCGACGGGAAAGAGCAAGGAGGGCGAGAAGAAGGCGGCGGAGAGGCCGGCTCCCGTCGGGAAGCGTGAGCGTGAGCGTGAGCGTGAGCGTGAGCGTGAGCGTGAGCGTGAGCGCGAACGGGCGCAGGCGCAGGCGCAGGCGCAGGCCCGCCCTGCCAAGAAGAAGGTCGCCAAGGCCCCGACGCCGACGAAGAAGCCCGAGCCGGTCACGGCCGAGCCCGTCGCTCCGCCCCCGCCCGCGGCGGAGGTCGAGGCGCCGCGCGCCGTCGGGGAGGCCGAGGCGACCGAGCCGGCTCCCGCCGACGACTACGGTCCGTCGATCGATGTACCGCCCGGCCACGGCAGCCACCTCACCGACGAGCTGCGCCAGGGCGAGCAGTCGGGCCTTGGAGCAGCCCGCGTTGGCGGGCTTGGCCCTCAACGCCTCGGCCCGAGCTTCCCGCCGCCGCCGCCCGCCCCGCGGCGCAAGATGCCGCTCGAGTTCCTGTGGCGACGCTGGCGCGAGATCGCGATGCGCGACCGCTCGGAGGTGGTGGACGAGTTCGGCCGCGATCCCCACGTCGCGGCGCGCATGGACCCGGTCCTCGAGTTCCTCTACAAGCGCTGGTTCCGCGTCGACGTGGAGGGCATGGGCCACATCCCCGCCGAGGGGCGCGCGCTGCTCGTGTCCAACCACTCGGGCACCCTCCCCTACGACGGCGCGATGATCATGTACGCGGTCCACCGCGACCACGCCGAGCACCGCGCGGTGCGCCCGCTCGTCGAGGACTTCGTCTTCCACTTCCCCTACCTCGGCACCCTGATGAACCGCATCGGCGGCGTGCGGGCCTGCCAGGAGAACGCCGAGCGCCTGCTCGCGCAGGACCAGCTGGTGGCGGTCTTCCCCGAGGGGATCAAGGGCGTCGGCAAGCTGTTCTCGCAGCGCTACCAGCTGCAGCGCTTCGGGCGCGGCGGGTTCGTCAAGCTCGCCCTCGCGTGCGACGCGCCGATCATCCCGACGGCGGTGGTGGGCGCCGAGGAGATCCACCCGATGCTCAGCAAGGTGACGTGGCTGGCGAAGTCGGTGGGCATCCCCTACGTGCCGATCACGCCGACGTTCCCGCTGCTCGGGCCGCTTGGGCTGGTGCCGCTGCCGGCGAAGTGGTTCATCGCCTTCGGCGAGCCGATGTACTTCAACGCCGACTACGGCCCCGAGGCGGCCGGCGACCGCATCCTGGTGAACAAGCTGGCCGAGCAGGTGCGCCAACGGATCCAAGAGATGGTCGACGGGCTGCGCGCCCGCCGCGGCTCCGTGCTGCTCGGTTGACGAGGAGGCCGGCGCCTCGTCGACGCTCCTCTTATCCTTCGTTCAAGCCGGCCTCCTACCCGGGCGCTCGCCGGTTGAACAGACCCCCCCCCGGGAGTAGGCTTCACGCACAAAACGATGTCGGCGATCCAACAGGACGAGTTCGACGACTGCCTCGAGATGGCGCGCGCGCTGCTCGGCGGCTACGAGGGCGCCGGCGACCTCTGGGAGGCGAACGAGTACATCAACCGCGCGCTGCGCCTCCGTCCGACCGACCCCGAGGCGTGGATCCTGAAGTCGCAGATCCTCTCGTCGCTCGACGACGACCCCGCCGCGCTGGCCGCCTCGGAGATGGCGGTGCGACGGGCGCCGCGCTCCGCCGAGGCGCACTACGTCCGCGGCGCGGTGCTGGCCGACATGGAGCGCTACGCCGACGCCTTGAAGGCGGTGGAGCGCTCCTTCCGCCACTCGGGCAAGGACGACGACTGGCTGCTCGAGGACCTGTACTACGAGAAGGCGGCGATCCTCGACGCGCTCAACCGCGCCGACGAGGCGATGGCCACCTTCGAGATCGGGCTGCGGCGCTGCCCGGGCTCGGCGTTGCTCAAGGCGGGCCTCGAGCCGCTGCGCCGCGAGCGCATGCGCCGCTCCTTCCGCGTCATCCCCGGCGGCCTCCGCTAGCCTTCTGCGGCGGAGACGCGGCCGCGACCGCTCCTACTTCACGTCGATCGCGTAGCGCGCCAGCGTCGAGCGGCCGGAGCGCGCGAAGCGAAGCGGCTCGACGAGCGTGCGCACGCAGGGGGTGAGGCCGTGCGCGAGCAGGAGGCGCGCCGCCTCGACGCGCACGCCCCTCACCTCGCCGCTCGCCTCGACGCGGAAGGCCAGCTCGGCGTGCCACGGGATCGGCGCGTCGCCCGCGGCGTCGGCGACGCAGCGCTCGATCGCCGGGCGCCGCGGCTCGAACACCGCGTCGAGGTCGGACTGCTCCAGCTCGCTCTTGCCCTGCCGGTTGGCGAAGTCGAGCTGGGTCGCGCCGCGGTCGAGGTCGTCGCCCTCGCGCCCGACGCGCAGGTCCTCGGCGGCGAGCGTCACGCCGGCGTCGGGGTGCGCGGCCGGGCGCCT
>JAJXSP010000116.1 GCA_021784515.1 Myxococcales bacterium
GCCGTCGCGCGGTCGTGGGTGAGCAGGCGCGCGCCGGTCTGGAACGCGATCTCCACCTTCTGCGGCCCCGGGAGCAGCGTCACGAGCCCCACGCCGAAGCTCGGGTGCTGCACCACCTCGCCGACGGCGAAGCGGCTCTTCGGATCGTAGAGGCGCGACGGGCGGCCCGCGGTCAGCACGGCGAGGTCCACCACCGGCGTGGGGGCGGGCTCGGCGGCCGCCTTGCGCGACCGGCTCCCCGTCGAGGAGGCAGCGGCGCGCGCGGTCTTCGCGCTCGGCGCGGCGCGGAAGTTGTGCTGGCGATGACAGATGTCGCACTCCACCCGCGCCGGCCGGCCGTCCACCATCGCCACCACGATGTGCTCGCGCTCCACCTTGCAATGGGTGCAGAACGCTTGCGTGTTCCCTCCTACTCGGGGCTGCTCCATCGTGGTCGCTCCGCGGCGTGGGTGCCGCTCCGAAGGCGTTGGCCTCGGCGCCGTCGTGGCGCGCGCCCCCATTCTGTCTGCACCGGGCCCCTTCATCAATCACGGAATGCCGTCGCCGCGCAGCGGCCCGATCGTCGCGGGCGCGCTCCCGCGGATCGCCCGAGAGGCATCGCGGCGAAGCGGCCCCTTGACGCCCGGCGCGGCAGTGAACAGGTTGCGCCGCGAACGCGTCGCCCCGTCGGTGGCGCCCCGGCGAGGCGACGCGAGGAAGCGCTGCTGCGCGGCCCGGCCGCGCGCGTCCATGGAGGGAGCCATGACCATGTTCGAAGACCTGATCCGCTTGCGCAACGAGCTGGAGCGCGCCGCCGGAGCGCGCCCCGGAGGACCCTACCCGCCGGCCAACGTCTACGACGACGGCGACGCCTTCCACGTGCGCGCGGAGATCCCGGGCATCGACAAGACCGCGCTCGAGGTCACGGTGAAGGCGAACCAGCTGCTGATCCGGGGGCAGCGCATCGTGGCGCCTGCGAGCGAGCAGGCCGCCTACCACCGACGGGAGCGCGAGGGCGGCACCTTCCGCCGCATCGTCACGCTGCCCGAGCGCGTGGACGCCGAGCGCATCCAGGCGAGCTACACGAACGGCGTGCTCGAGGTGACCGTGCCCCGCGCCGCCGAGTCCCGACCCCGCAAGATCGCGATCGCGTGAACCGGAGGAGTGACGCCATGAGCGAACAGCTGCAGCAGGGGACCGAGATGCCGTCGCGCGGCAAGCGCCCGCTCGAGGAGAAGGAGCGCACCCGGCCGGGTCGTGCCTTCGAGCCGACGGTGGACATCCACGAGACGCCAGCCGCTCTGACCGTCGAGGCCGACGTGCCGGGAGTGGGCGCCGACGACCTCGAGATCGACCTCGAGGACAGCGTGCTGACGATCCGCGGCAGGGTCCAGCCGCCGCCGAAGCAGTGGCAGCGCGTCTGGGGCGAGTACGAGATCGGCGAATGGGTCCGCCAGTTCCGCCTCGACGAGCGGATCGATCAGGCGAAGATCTCGGCGCAGGTGAAGGACGGCGTGCTGACGCTGGTGCTGCCGAAGGTGGAGCCGGCGCAGCCGCGCAAGATCGTCGTGCGGAGCGTGTGACCGTCGGCCGTCAGGGCGCGCCCTTGATGCGCGTGTAGACGAACAGCACGACGATCAGCGCGAAGTCGATCGCCACCACCGCCGCCAGGTCGCGCCAGTCGAAGCCCACGTCCCAGTCGCGGTCGTGGGTCCGCATCGCCTGCCAGAGCGCCGCCGACAGCCCGATCCAGATCCAGAGGACCGGGTGGTAGCACATCGAGAGGAAGAAGATCCCGACGAGCACCCCGATCCACGACGCCAGCAGCGCCATCGCCCACGTGCGCGCCGCCGCGGCGTCGGACCCCCGCTCGACGGGCCAGGTGCGCAACACCTGGATCGGGATCTTCACCGAGATCCACAGGATCACGCTCCACAGGACCATCCCGACGATCCCCAACTCGGCGGGCGCCAGGATGTACGAGTTGTGCGCGGTCTGCGTGTGGTGCTCGACGAACTGCCCCTGCCCGACGCCGATGAGCGGGTACTCGCGCACCATCGACATCCCCTCGTACCAGCAACCGAGGCGCTCCGCCGACGACGACTCCGCCTCCTCGCCGCCGCGCCCGCCGAGCAGGAGGATCGGCAGCGCGACGATCGCGCCGATGGCGAGCCCGCGCATCCCGTAGCGCTTGATGAAGTAGGCGCCGATCACCGCCAGGAAGACGAGCTGCCCGCCGCGCGACTGCGAGAAGATCACGCACGGGACGACGAGGGCGAGCGTGAGGAGGAGGAGCAGCATGCGGAGCGCGGTGCGCCGCCGCTCGAGGAAGGCGAAGGCGAAGGGCACCCCGATCGCCATCGCCAGCGACAGCTCGTTCGGGTCGTTCAGCGGGCCGCGGTAGCGCACGCGACCGCCGACGGACTGCGTCCCGAAGAGGCCGACCTTCTCGCAGTTGTAGTCGGCGCCGGGCTCGGGATCGCCGCGCAGGCAATCGCGCGGCGTCACGCAGGGGCGGCCGTCGTAGGTGCCGGTCGCGTCGCCGGAGTCCTGGTCGAGGATGTGGCAGCCGAAGTCGCTCATCCCCTGCTCGTCGGCGACGAAGGCGACGAAGAGCGTGGCGGCGAGGAGCGCGGCGGCGACGGTCTGGAGCGCGCGGAACGTCTGCACGCCGTTGCCGATCACCAGCCACAGCGCCACCGACGTGCCGACGGCGATCACCATGGTCGGGATCTGCGGCGGGCTGCGCACCGCGAGCGTCGCGCCGCACCACAGGAAGAACGCCGCCACCCACGGCGACTGCGGCGCGGAGGTGGCGCGGCTCCGACGGAGCTGGACGTCGATGACGAGGCCGAACGCCGCCGCCCCCAGCATCAGGTAGAGCGTCGGCACGGCCCGCAGCGCCGCGATGAACTCCTGCGGCCGGACGTAGACGAACACGAGCAGCCCGACGATGCCGGGGATGGCAAACACTAGGTGTTCGACCTATGATCGCGCGCCGCCATGGTCACCGACGGGAACCTGAGCTGCCCACCGCCGGGCCGTCATACTAGCGCGTGAGGTCGCTGGCCACGAGGGCGATCCGCGGGGTCGCCTGGACCATCGCCACCAGCCTCGGGTCGCGCGCGCTCGGGATGATCGGCACGCTGCTCCTGGTGCGCTGGGTGGCGCCCGAGGAGTACGGCGTCGTGGGCGTCGCGGCGGTGGTGATGATGACCGCCTCGCAGGTCTCCACCCTCGGCGCGGGCGTGTACGTGATCGCCCACCCGTCGGCGGGGCGCGCGGTCGCCTTCCACGCGACGGTGATCCACCTCGTCCTCGGCCTGCTCGTGCTCGGCGGCACGCTCGCCGTGGGGCCGTGGCTGGCGCCGTGGTTCGACGCGCCGGCCCTGATGCGCTTCTTGCCCGGCATGGCCCTCTCGGTGCTGCTCGACCGCGTCACCTTCATGCCCGAGCGCGTCCTCGCGCGCGACCTGCGCTTCGGGCGCCGCGCCGCCGCGCGCTCCGTCGGAGAGCTGGCCTACACCTTCGTCTCCGTCGGCGCGGCCGTCGCGGGCGCGGGCGGGATGGCGGTGGTGTGGGGCAACCTCGCGCGGTCGGCGCTGCGCATGATCGTGATGGTCGCCTCGGTCGATCGACGAGAGTGGATCGAGCCGCACCCGATCAGCGGCCCGACGCTGCGGACGCTGTCGAGCTACGGCTCCGTCATCCTCGTCGGCGCGAGCTGCCAGTTCGGGTGCCGCTACTGGGACAACGCGATGGTCGCGCACCTGTTCGGCCCCGCGGTGATGAGCGCCTACCAGCTCGCCTACAACCTCGCCGACGTGCCGGCGGTGCAGGTGGGCGAGCACGTGGGCGACGTGCTGCTGCCGTCGTTCGTGCGGATGGAGCCGGAGCTTCGCCCGGCCGCGCTGCTGCGCTCGATGGCGCTGCTCGGGCTGCTCGTCTTCCCGCTCGCCGTCGGGCTGGGCGCCGTCTCCAGCACCGTCGGCGACGTGCTCTTCCCGAAGCAGTGGGCCGGCGTCGGCGGGATGCTGATGCTCCTCTCCGGGCTCTCGGTGCCGCGGCCGGTCGCCGGCGCGCTCGCCGCCTACCTCGTCGCGCGGGACCGCACCCGCCCGCTCATGCTGCTCGACGCCGCGCAGCTCGCGCTCCTCCTCGGCGGCATCGCCACCGTCGGGGCGCTCGGGCCGCTGTGGACGTGCGGCGTGGTCGGCGTCGTGTTCGCCGCGCGCGCCATCGCCAACATGTGGCTGGTGCGCGCCGTCGACGGGATCCCCATCCGCCGCTTCCTCGCGCGCCTCGCGCCGCCGCTCGCTGCCTGCATTCCTCTCGTCGCCGGCGTGCTCGCCGCGCGGTGGGGGCTCGCGCGCGCCGGCGTGGGAGGGCGCGTCCTCCCGCTGCTCGGAGAGGTGGCCGGCGGCGCGGCGGGCTACACCTTCGGCGCGCTCGTGATCGCCCGCACGGCGACGCGCGACCTCCTCGACCTGACGCGCCGCACGCTGCTCCGGCGATCGCCCGGCGCCGCGGCCGCGAGCGGCTGATCGCGCGCGGTGACGGCGCGGCGGCCCTCGGCTACTCTCCCCCGGTGCCCGAGAGGATCCTGCCGCTCGCGAGCCTCGGCCTCCGGCCGCTCGACGACGACGCGGACGGCGTGCGGGTCGCGTGCGTCCACGCCGCGCGCCACCTCGTCCACCGCGGGGCGCGCCGCGTCGGCCTGCTGCCGGCGGCGCCCGAGGTGGCGGTGATGCCGGTCGGCGTGCGCCTGGCGATGGCGCTCGCCGGGCTCGGCGCGCAGCAGGTGGCGTTCCTCGACGCGAACCCGCGCTGGCCGGCGCTGCCGCCCGAGGAGCTGCGCGACGCGCCGTCGGAGAAGCTGGGCGACTACGCCGTGCGCTGGCTCGCGCCGCGGTGCGCCCTCCTCACCGCCTCGGGCGCCGGCGAGGCGGGCGCGGGCGTGGTGCTGCTGGAGCGGTTCGTGCGCTCGGGCGCCGGCGACTTCGCGCAGGTCATCGTCGACCTCACCGGCTTCCGCGAGCTGGGCGAGCACCTCACCGCGATCCGATCGCTCGACGGGGTGCTCGTCGTCGCGCGCTCCCGCGCCACGCACGAGCTCGACCTCCTCAAGCTGAACCACGCGCTGCCGCCCGAGCGGAACCTCGGCGTGCTGCTCGTCGGAGGGAACGCGTGACGCCCTTCGGTCTTCTGCGCGCGCTCCGTCGCAAGAACCTCGACGCGTGGCTCGACGGCTGGGTGCGCGCGGCGGCGGCGAACGCGATCGAGCGCGCTCGCGGGCCGCGCTCCGACGGGCCGCGCCACCTGCTGTTCGCGCTCTGCGATCACTGGGAGCCGCTGTGGGGCAACGCTTCGCGCGCGCAGGGCGACGCCCGGGTGCGCGCGTGGGAGGAGCGCTACCCGTCGCTGGCGCGCGAGTTCGTGGACGCCGACGGCCGGCACCCGCGCCACAGCTTCTTCTTCCCCGGCGAGCAGTACACGCCCGAGTGGCTCGACGCGCTCGGCCGCCTCGCCGCCGCCGGCCTGGGCGAGGTCGAGGTCCACCTGCACCACGACGGCGACACCGCCGCCACGCTCCGCCGCGACCTCCAGCGCACCGTCGAGCAGCTCGCCTCGCACGGCCACCTCGCCCGCGACGCCGCCGGCCGCCCGCGCTACGCGTTCATCCACGGCAACTGGTGCCTCGCCAACGGGCGCCGCGACGGGCGCTGGTGCGGCGTCGACGAGGAGCTGCCGCTGCTGTTCGAGACGGGCTGCTACGCCGACTTCACCTTCCCGTCGGCGCCGGACGAGTGCCAGCCGCGGATCGTCAACCGCATCTACTGGCCCGAGGGCGACCTGTCGCGCCGGCGTGCCTACCGGCGGGGGGTGCGCGCGCGCGTCGGCGAGCGACGGCATGACCGGCTCCTGATGATCGAGGGTCCGCTCGCGCTGGCGCTGCGCCCCGGCAGGCTGGCGCCGCGGATCGAGAGCGCCGCGCTCACCGCCACCGACCCGGCGAGCGAGGCGCGCGTGCGCACCTGGGTCGCGCAGGACGTCCACGTCGCCGGGCGGCCCGAGTGGGTGTTCGTGAAGGTGCACACGCACGGCGCCCCCGACGCGCAGGCCGCCTCGCTGCTCGGCGACGGCGGGCGCGCGCTGCACCGCGCGCTTGGGCGCTGGAACGACGGCGCGCGCTGGAAGCTCCACTACGTCACGGCGCGCGAGATGTACAACCTCGCCGTCGCCGCGATGGATGGAGCGAGCGGCGATCCGCGGGCGCACCTCGACCACGCGGTGCCGCCGCCGCCCATCGCCGCGGGACGGAGATCGTGAGATGAGCCTCTGGGGCGCGGCGGTAGAACACGTTCTATTCCCGGCGTGGGAGGGGCGCCTGCGTGGCCGCCCGACGCTGGAGCGCCTGGCGTTCCTCGAGCGCACGCAGTGGCGGTCGCTCGACGAGCTGCTCGCGATCCAGGCGGGCGAGCTGCGCCGGCTTTTGCGCCACGCCTTCGAGCACGTGCCGTTGTACCGCGCGCGCTTCGAGGCGGCGGGCGTGCGCCCCGAGGAGATCCGCGGCCCGGAGGACCTTCCGCGCCTGCCGGTGCTCACCCGGGAGGAGGCGATGGACTCGGCGCGGGAGCGGCGCTCGACGGCGCCGCCGCTGCCGACGATCCGCAAGACCACGAGCGGCTCGACGGGCCAGCCGCTCGCCTTCGCCTACGATCCCGGCTCCGAGTACTGGCGCCAGGCGGTCAAGCTCCGCGGCTACGGTTGGGCCGGCCACCGCGTCGGCCGGCGCACGCTCTACTACTGGGGCGCCCCGGTCGTCCCGCCGCCGCCGCTCGCCGCGCGCGCCAAGATCGCCGTCGACCACTTCCTCAAGCGCGAGCGCTACGTCGACTGCACGCAGCGCTCGCCCGCCGGGCTGGACCGCCTGGTGCGGACGATCCGCCGCGATCGCCCGGACGTGATGGTCTGCTTCTCGATGTCGGGCGCGGCGCTGGCTCGACACGTCCTGGCGACGGGCGCGCGGACCTGGAAAGACATCCCGGTGATCGCCGCCGCCGAGCGGCTGTGGCCCGCCGACCGCGAGGCGCTCGAGGCGGCGTTCGGCCGATGCGTGTTCGAGACCTACGGGTCGCGCGAGGTGATGCTGATCGCCGCCGAGTGCGAGGCGCACGACGGCCTCCACTGCTCGATGGAGAACCTCGTCGTGGAGCTGCTCGTCGAGGAGGACGGGCGCGCGCGTCCGGCGCGCCCGGGCGAGGCGGGCGACGTGGTGATCACCGACCTGCACAACTTCGGGATGCCGTTCATCCGCTACCGCAACGGCGACCGCGCCATCGCCGGTCCGGCCTCGCGCTGCGCCTGCGGGCGCTCGCTCGTGCGGCTCGGCGGCGTCGAGGGGCGCGTGACCGACGCGCTCCGCCTCCCCGACGGCACGCGCGTGAGCGGCCTCGTGTTCAACGTGATCTTCGCCGTCCTGGGGGCCCACGTGCGGCAGTTCCAGGCGGTGCAGCACCGCGACGGCGCGATCACCCTCCGGCTCGTCCGTGCGGCGTCGTTCACCGACGGCACGCGGGCGGCGATCCTCGACAACTGCGCGCGCCACCTCCCCGGCGTGCCGCTGCGGATCGAGCAGGTCGACGACATCCCGCTCTCGCCGAGCGGCAAGCGCAGGGTCGTCGTGGTCGAGAAGTAGGGGGCGGGACGGTCAGGGCACGAACAGCGTGTCGCCCGGGAGGATGACGATGTTCTCCTCCTGGTGCTCGCCGCCGGCGATGCGCGTGAACTCGATCGGCACGCGCCGCGTCTCGCCCTTCGAGCCGCGGCGGAGGATGGTGAGGTGGGTCGCGGCGAACTTGTTCAGCCCGCCCGCCATCGACACCGCCTCGACGACGCTGACGTAGTTCCTCGAGGTGAAGATGCCGGGGTGCTCCACGTTCCCGGAGACGGTGAAGCGGTAGCTGTTGGGGTTGGTGACCGAGACGGTGACCACCGCGCTCTCGTCCTTCACGAAGGCCGACAGGCGCTGCGCCACCTCCTTCTTCACCTGGCTCGGGGTGGCGCCGGCGACCCGGATGTCGCCGAGCAGCGGCATGGTGATGATGCCGTCGGGGCGCACCGAGGCCTCGGTGGTGAAGTCGGCGTACTTCCACACCAGGATGCGCAGGCCGTCCGACGGGCCGATGACGTACTCGCCTTTCCGGGGGTCGGGCTCGGCGCTGTAGTCGTACTGGATCGGGGCGGCGCAGCCGGCGGCGGCGACCAGAGCGAGCAGGCATGCGGAGCGCGTCCTCACGAGCTTCCCTCCCGTCGGTGAGCGCCGGAGTGTAGCACGCGCTCGCGTGCCGGCCGGAGCGCCGCCTGGTAGAGCGCGAGGTAGTCGCGGGCCATGCGCTCGGCCGAGTAGCGCTCGAGCGCGACGGTCCGGCCGCGGGCGCCCAGGACGCGACCGAGCGCGCGATCGGCCCTCAGCACGGCGAGCCGTTCGCGCAGCGCGGGCTCGTCGCCCGGCGGCACCAGGAAGCCCGTCGCCCCCTGGTCGATCACCGACGGGACGCCGCCCACCGCCGTGGCCACGACGGGCAGCCCGGTGGCCATCGCCTCGGGGATCACCAGCGGCAGCCCCTCGCTGCGCGACGGGAGCGCGAAGGCGTCGAGGGCGGCGAGCAGGCGCGGCACGTCGCGGCGCGCGCCGACGAGGTGGATGAAGCGCCCCGCCGGCAGCGTGCGCCGCAGCCCTTCGAGCGCACCGGACTCCGCGCCGTCGCCGACCACGACCAGGCGTGCCTTCTCGTCGAGCAGCGGCGCCGCCGCGCGGAGGAGCAGCGCCTGGTCCTTCTCCGGCGAGAGGCGCCCCACCGTGCCCACCAACCACGCGTCGGGGGGGATGCGAAGCTCGGCGCGCGCTGAGGCTCGCGCCGCACCGTCGGGGTGGAAGCGATCGAGATCGATGCCGTTCTCGATCACGCGCAGCCGCGCCTCGGCCACCTCACGCCGCTCGCGCGCCACGCGCGCGGTCACCTCCGAGACGGCGACGTAGGCGTCCACCAGCCGCGCCGCGAGCCGGATCAGCGCGAGCTGCCGGCCGCCGTAGAGATTGGCGCCGTGCTTGGTGTGGATCGCGCGCGCCCCGACGAGCCGTGATGCAGGCGCACCATAAATGAGCGGCTGCGGGTTGTGCGTGTGCACCACGTCGATGTGCGAGCGCACAAAAAAGAGCGCCAGCCGCGCCGGCAGCGTCGGGTCGAACCCGCCGCGCTTCACGAGCGCCCGGGTCGCGACGCCCGCCCGCGCCAGCTCCTCGGCCATCGGCCCGTCGGGCGCCGCGAGCGCGAGCACCGTCACCTCGTGGCCGTCGCGCCGCTGTCGCGCGGCGAGGTCGTGCGCCACCCGCTCCTGCCCCCCGACGAGGAACGACGAGAGGAGGTGCGCGATCCGCAGCGGCCGCATTCGGGCCGGCTACTGGCCAACGCCGCGCAGCATCACCAGCGGCGTGCGGGCGATCACCGACAGCTCGGTCGAGAGGAACGACGAGAGCCGCTCGAGCGACGCGACGTAGGCGAGATCGTAGAGGAGCTTGATCCGCATGTGGTCGGCGTCGGCGTCCTCGGCGCCTTCGAGCTTGAAGGGGTTCACCAGCGTCTCGCGGAAGCGGAGGATCTCGCTGTCGCTGCCCGGTTTACCGGCATAGCCGAGCGACACCTGCGCCAGCCCGGTGATGCCCGGCTTCACGCCCCGCATGCGCTCCTCGAAGTAGGGGATCGCGAAGGCGAGGTTGTGGATCAGCTCGGGGCGCTCGGGCCGCGGCCCGACGAGGCTCATCTGGCCGCGCAGCACGTTCCAGAACTGCGGCAGCTCGTCGAGGCGGGTCTTGCGCAGGAAGCGACCGACGCGAGTCACGCGCGGATCGTTCGCAGCGGCCAGCACGGCGCCGGTGGCGCTCTCGGCGTCGGCGCGCATGGTGCGGAACTTCAGCATCTCGAACTCGTCGAACGCGAAGCCGCCGCCGTGGGGCTCGGCGCGCAGGAGCCGGCCGGCCCGTCGCTGGCGGTAGAAGAGCGGCCCGGGCGAGTCGAGGCGGACGGCCAACCCGATGACCGGGTACAGCGGGAGCGTCACCGCGAGGCCGGCGACGGCGCCGCCGACGTCGATCAGCCGCTTGGCGAGCCGCACCGCGCCGTTCATGGCGGGCCACTCTAACAGAGCGCGTGGGCGCGCGGAGAGTTGGCATCCGCCCACGCGCCGAGTTAGGCTCGGCCCGATGATCGTACTTCACACACCTGCGCGCCTCGAGTATCGCGAGCTGGCGATGCGCGTCGTCGTGGCGGCGTGCAGGCTCGTCGGTGGATCGTCGCCGATGCAACCGTGGGGCGACTTCGAGCATCACGTCGTCTCGGCGTTCGGCGAGGCGTTCAACAACGTCGTGCTGCACGGCTACGCGCAGCGCGAGGGAGATCTCGAGGTGCAGCTGGAGCCGCGCCACGACGGGATCACGATGCGCCTCTACGACCACGGCGCGGGCTTCGACCTCGGGGGGGTCGCGGAGCCCGATCTCGACGCGCTACCCACGTCGGGGATGGGCCTCTTCATCATCCGCTCGTGCATGGACGACGTGGAGTACCTCTCGGGCGCGGCGGGAGCGCCGAACGTGCTGACGCTCGGGAAGCGTCTCGGACCGTCCGAAGGGCAGCGCACCGCGGCCTGAGCCGATGGTCCTCGTCCGAATCCCCGGCACGCTCCGTTACCGCGACCTCGCCATGCGCGCCGTCGCCGCGGCGTCGAAGCTCGTCGGAACCGGCGACCGCGTCTTCGACGACGAGGTGGTCTCGGCCTTCGGCGAGGCATTCAACAACGTCGCCATACACTCCTATCGGGACCGCGCCGGCGAGGTGGAGATCCAGATTGACGTCGCTTCCGATCACCTCACCATCCGCCTGCTCGATACCGGGGACGGCTTCGACGCGGACGCGGTCAGGGTACCCGATCTCGATGCGCTCCCCGAGTCGGGGCTCGGGCTGTTCATCATCCGATCGTTCATGGACGAGGTGTCCTACTTCCCGGGAAGCCCAAACGTGCTGACGATGACGAAGCGCTATATTGCGCAGCGCCCGGACGGCGGCCGGTCATGAACTGCACCCGCAACGATCAAGGCAACGAAACGACGCTGCGGATCGATGGACTGCTCGACGCGGTCTCGACCTCGGACATCCGCCCGATCATCGACGCCGTGGTGGAGGACCGCCGCGCCCGCGTCGTGGTGGAGCTGTCGGGCCTTCGGCTAATCGACTCGTCCGGCGTCGGCGCGATCGTTTCGCTGTTCAAACGCGTGCGCGCCCAGGGGGGCGAGGTGCAGGTGGTGGGCATCCGCGACCAGCCGCTCGCGATCTTCCGGCTCCTCCGCCTCGACCGCGTCTTCTCCCTTGGCTGACCCCCCACTTCGAGCGTTCGCCGGCGCCAGGAGCGTCAACCCGGTGACGCGAGCGCTCGCCTGACCCTCGGCCGATCGGTGATTCGACGTGACTGCAGGGGGGGCGCCTGTTAGCATGGCGATTGCGTAAGCGCCGTTTCATGAAAACCAACCGCCAAATCGACAGCACGAGGGAGGAGGGGCTCCGTAGCCGGCCGCCCGGCGTGATGGCGACCCGCCGTCAGGCGGGCGCGGAGACGGTCATCGAGATCACCGGCGTGCTCGACGCGATGACGCTCGGGTCGGTGGCCGCGACGCTCCAAGCGCTCGCGGAGGAGGAGGTCCTCCGCGTGAGCTTCGACCTGTCGCGCCTCCGGATGGTCGACGCGCGCGGGCTCGGGGCGGTGGCGACCGCGGCGCGGCGGCTGCGGGAGCGCGGCGCGGCGGTGCAGGTGCACGGCCTCGGGGGGCAGCCCGCGATGCTCCATCGCGTGATGCGGCTCCAGGCGCTGCTGCCGGCCCCGTAGCGCCCGCTCGACCCCCGGCGGGCGCGCCGATATACTGACCGCGCTTGCTGGCCCTCGCGCTCCTCGGCGCCGCCGCCGTCCTCGTCCTCTACACCTACGCCGGCTACCCGATCCTGTGCGCGCTGCGGGCAGGGCTCGCCCCGCGCCCGGTCGCGCGCCGCCCCATCCACCCCCAGGTGACGGTGGTGATCGCCTCGTGGCGCGAGGCAGGCACGATCGCCGCCAAGCTCGAGAGCCTCGCCGCCCAGACCTACCCCGCCGATCGAACCGACGTGATCCTCGTCTGCGACGGCTCCGACGACGGCACCCCGGACGTCGCGCGGGCGGCCGGCGAGCGCTGGTTGCCGGGCCGGCTCGCCGTTCTCGAACAGCCCGAGCGACGCGGCAAGCCGGCGGCGCTGAACCGGGCGGTCGCGCAGGCGCGCGGCGAGGTGCTGGTGATGACCGACGCCCGCCAGCCGCTCTCGGCCGACGCGATCGAGCGGCTCGTCGAGGATCTCGGCGATCCGTCGATCGGCGCCGTCGGCGGGCGGCTCGTCCTCGAGGGCGACGCCCCGGTCGGCGCCTACTGGCGCTACGAGTCGCTGCTTCGCGAGCTCGAGGGGCGCGCGGGCTCGACGGTGGGCGTGTCGGGCGCGCTCTACGCGATCCGCCGCGAGCTGTTCGCCCCGCTCCCCGACGAGACCATCCTCGACGACGTGCTCGTCCCGATGCGGGTGCGGCTCGCCGGGCGGCGGGTCGCCTTCGAGCCGGCGGCGGTGGCGCACGACCGCGCGGCGCCGTCGGGGCGCGAGTTCGGCCGCAAGGTGCGCACGCTCTCGGGCAACTTCCAGCTGCTCGCGCTCGCGCCCGCGCTCCTCGTGCCGTGGCGCAACCCCTCGTGGCTCGACTTCGTCTCGCACAAGCTGCTGCGGCTCGCCGTGCCCTGGGCGCTCCTCGTCGCGCTCGGCGCCTCGGCGCTGCTGCCGTGGCCGCTCGGACCAGCGCTCGTCGGCGCGCAGCTCGCGGGCTACGCCCTCGCCGGTGCGCGCGCCCTCGGCCTGCTGCGGCGCTCGCGCCTCGCCGGGCTGGCGGAGACGTTCGTCGTGCTCAACGCGGCGGCGGCGATCGGCCTCGTGCGCGTGCTGCGCCACGGCCGCAAGCTCCCCTGGTGACGGCGCGCCCGCTCCGTCGGTGATAACATCGCGCGCTTCCATGGCTCCGCTCCCGGCGCGCGAGGACCTGCTGCAGCTGGCGACCGATCTCCTGCGCCGCTCCTTCTTCGCCGTGGGCGAGGACCACTACCTCGACGACTATCGACGCTCGCAGTGGCTCCCCTCGCCGGCGCTGCGCGAGCGGCAGCTGGCGGCGGTGCGGCGGCTGGCGTGGCACTGCTTCCTCGACGTGCCGTTCTACGAGCGGCGGATCGGCGCGGCGATGGCGCCGTCGGAGATCGAGCGCCTCGAGAGGATCGATCGCCTGCCGCTGGTGCGTCCCGAGGAGCGGCGCCGCGAGCCCGGCGCCTTCCTCGCCCGCGGCACGCCCGAGGGCAGGCCGATCCAGGCAGCCATGCGCCGTCGCACCGCGGGCACGCGCGGGCCGGCGCAGCCGGTGTTCGCCGACCACACCGCGATCGAACGCCAGGCGGCCGTTCGCCGTCGCGCCGAGGAGTGGACCGGGGCCCCGCCGGGGCGCCTGGTCGCCGCGTGGGGGCGCGAGTCGGTGCGCTCACCGCGCCCGCTCGCCGCGGCGGAGGTGGCCGCGCTCGGGATCGCGCTGCGCGGCGTGCCGGGCGCCGTGCTGAGCGCGCCGGCCGACTCGCTCCC
>JAJXSP010000117.1 GCA_021784515.1 Myxococcales bacterium
ACCGCCGATCTCCTCGACGAGGGGACCACCTCGCGCGGCCCGCTCAAGCTCGCCGAGGACCTCGAGAGCCTCGGCGCCGAGCTGGAGAGCGGCTCGGGCTGGGACTCCACGTCGGTGAACCTGACCACGCTCCGGCGCAACCTCGATCCGTCGCTGGCGCTGCTCGCCGACGTGGTGACCTCGCCGGCCTTCGACGCGCAGGAGATCGAGCGCAAGCGCGCCGACCGCCTCACGCAGCTGGTGCAGATGCGCGACGCGCCGATGCAGATCGCGGGCGACGTGTTCAACCACGTGCTCTACGACGACGCACGCTACGGCCTGCGCGCCGTCGGCACCGAGGCGTCGCTGAAGGCGCTGCGGCGCGACGATCTCCTCGCCTTCTACCGCTCGCACCTCGGGCCGGCGGGCGCCACGATCATCGTCGTCGGCGACGTCACGCCCGCCGACGTGGAGGCGCGGTTGGGCCGCGCGCTCGCCGCCTGGAAGCAGGATCCGGCAGCAGCCGCCGCCGCGGCCAGCCCCAGCGGCACGCCCGGCGCCCCGCGGCGCGTGGTGGTCGATCGCCCCGGCGCGGCGCAGACGGTGGTGCGCATCGGCGAGCCGAGCGTGCCGCGCGATCACCCCGACTTCTTCCCGCTCACCGTGATGAACACGCTCTTCGGCGGCATGTTCTCGAGCCGCCTGAACATGGACCTGCGCGAGAAGCGCGGCTACGCCTACGGCGTCGGCTCGGGCTTCGCGTTTCGGAAGCAGGGCGGCCCCTTCGTGATGGGAGGCAGCGTGAAGACCGCGGTCACCGCACCGTCGGTGGCGGCGATGCTGGAGGACCTCCAGCAGCTCCGCGACGCGCCCGTCTCCGAGGCGGAGCTGCGCCTGGCCAAGGATCTCCTCGAGCGCGAGACGGCGCGGCGCTTCGAGACCTGCCACGAGGTGGCGGGCGAGCTGTCGGCGCTCGTCGTCTTCGGCCTGCCCGACGACTACTTCGCCACCTACGGCGCGCGCATCGAGGCGGTGACCGCCGCCGACGTGCAGCGGGTGGCGCGGGCGCACCTCGATCCGGCGCGCCTCTCGGTGGTGCTGGTCGGTGACCGCGCGAGCATCGAGCCGGAGATGGTGAAGGGGAGCGTGGGGGCCCTGGTCCCCGTCGACGCCGACGGGAACGCCGTGCTGCACCGCAACAACTGAAGCACGATCGCGACGAGGGCGCCGCCGGCTTCCATTCGCGGGGGCGACCGGCGACAATCGCCGGCCGTTGCCTCGTTGACCGGGAGCCTCGGATGCGCCACCTCGCCCTCCTCGCCTCGCTCGCTCTCACCGCCGGCTCTCACTGACCGGACGCACGCAGACTGGACACGACATGACGCCCCTGTTCATCGGCATCGCCGGCGGGACCGGCTCCGGCAAGACCACCGTCGCCCACGCGCTCGCCGACGGCCTGCCCCGCTCCTCGGTGGCGGTGATCGACCACGACTCCTACTACCGCGACCGCTCCGACCTCTCGTTCGAGGAGCGCGCCCGGCTCAACTACGACCACCCCTCCTCGCTCGACGACGACCTCCTCGTCGAGCACCTCGCCGCGCTGCGCGCCGGGTCCGCCGTCGACGTGCCGATCTACGACTTCGTCACCCACTCGCGGCGGGCCGAGCGGCGCCGCGTGGAGCCGGCGAAGGTGATCATCGTCGAGGGGATCCTCGTGTTCGTCGACGAGCGGGTGCGGCGGCTGCTCGACATCAAGCTCTTCGTCGACACCGACGCCGACCTGCGCGTGTTCCGGCGCATCCGCCGCGACCTCGAGCAGCGCGGCCGCAGCTTCACGTCGGTGCGCGAGCAGTACTACACCTCCGTGCGCCCGATGCACCTCGAGTTCGTCGAGCCGTCGAAGCGCTGGGCCGACCTGATCATCCCCGAGGGCGGCGAGAACCGCATCGCCCTCGACCTCATCCTCGGCAAGCTGGCGCGCCTGTTCGACGAGGGGTAGCGGCGCGCGCGCCCGCGCCTCCGCCGTCGTGCCTCCCGTCGGCGGCGAGGCGACTGGCGCGACGGGCGGCCCCTCCCCGACAGCTCCATGCGAGGGAACGCGAGTGGCTCGCGCGGGCCGCCGCCCTTCCCTGCCTCGGCGCAGCGCCCCGCCCATCCCGAGCCCGCCCCGAGGCTCTCCCGGCGCGCCCCGCCTTCGTCGAAGAGCGGCAAGACGAGTGCAATTGCGATTGGCGAAGTCTCCGGGCTGGGCCCGAGGAGGTGCCGCCATGAAAAGGATCGCAACGCTCGTCACGCTGGCGCTCACGCTCGGTGCGTGCAGCTACGGGCCGCTGTACCGAGGACCGGTGGCGCCGCCCGACGCGCGGCTGCGACGGCTGGGCCCGGTCACCGGCAGCGGCACCGGATACAACGCCGGCATCTCCACGGGTCGCGCGCACGAGGAGCTGTGGTCCAAGGCGCGCGCCTGCGGCGCCGAGCAGATCGTGGACGCGTGGGAGGAGGCGAGCTGCCTCGAGGGGATCCGCTGGCTGCTGTTCTTCCTCCCCACGTGCACCACCGACGTGCGGGCCACGGCGGTCACCTACAAGCTCGCGCCGTCGGCGGAGGACTTCCGTCGCTGCGTGGCGCGGCTCGACGCCGATGGAGGCGATCAAGGCGGCGACTGAAACAGGTTCTGGTCGTTGTGCGGGCGTGGCCCCGGCCGTGACCGTCCAGCGATGAATATCTCCGGCGACGTCCGTGGACGCCGCCACGGACGTGTGCAGCAAGGAGGAGGTCGGATGAAGCGGGCGCTGGTTTCGGTGATGGGAGCGGCCGTCGTGCTGCTCGGCGGTGGAGCGCGCGCCGCGGACGAGGTGCAGCTCGACGAGGTCGTGCTCGACGGCGACCACGCGATCGTGCGCGGCCGCGTGAACGTGCCGGGCTCGAACCCGGGCTCGTTCGTGCTGCGCGTGCGCAAGGCGGAGGTGCGCGAGGGAGAGCTGTTGCTCAGCGGTCCGCTCGACGTCACGTTCGGGCGGGTGACGCAGACGGTCCAGACGGCCTCGGCGCGGCTGTCCGACGCCGACGGCGTGTGCGACGCGATGGCGATCACCATGCCCGATCTGCACCTCGCGCACTTCGGCCTCGAGGTGGACTCGGCGGCGGTGGACGTCACCGTCCAGGCGGCCACGTCGGGCGGGCGCGCGCTCGCCAACCTGGTGTGCGGCACGACGCATATCCTCGACGAGCCGGGCCCGCTGGTGCAGTCGGCGCCGGTGCTCGCCGACCTGGTGAACAAGGCGCTGCCCAAGGCGCAGCGCGCGCACGGTCGCCCCGGCCGGGCGGCCACGACGGCGCAGGGCGATCGCGGCTGGGCCAACCCCGCGGCGCAGGCGCCCCAGGACCCGGCGGCCGTCGAGGGCCAGGCGCCCGCGACGTACCAGCCGGGGCAGCCGGTGCAGCAGCAGCCGGCCTCGCCGCGCCACCGCTCGCCGCGCCGCCGTGGCGCGCAGCAGGTGCAGCCGGCGCAGCAGCCCTACTATCCCGACGGGCAGAGCATGCCGAGCGCGACCGCCGCGCCCGCTCCCGCCGACCTGCGCACCGACCCCGCGCGCCCGCAAGAGGCGGCGTGGCCCGACACGACGCAGCAGTGGGAGGGAGTGCGTCCCGCGCAGCGGCCGCTCCGCCCGCGCACCGTCGACGCCGACGACGACACCGACGAGTAGACCCGAGCGGGCAAGCGGCGCGCCCGCCTACTGGAACGCGTAGAGGTTCCCGTCGTTCCCCGGCACGTAGAGCGTGCCATCGTGCCCTGCCCGCCCGAATCGACGCCGTACATCGTCCCCGCCGCGTCCGTCAATGACGTCGGCCTGTTGGCCTGTTGCCCTACCCGGTGCACGCCAATGGCAGGTTCCAAATGGCGCGCACTAGAGGCCGCGGCGACGCTATCGGGCGCGCCGCGCGTTCCACCCGCCGAGCGCCGACTGGCCGTGCATCTCGTCGCGGCCGACGATCCAGCTCACCCGCTCGACGCCGCACTCGGTCACCAGCGTCCCCTCCACCTGCCGCCATTGGCAGGCGCGCGCCTTCCCGGTCGAGGGCTGGACGGTCAGCTTTCCGTGCGGCAGGAAGCGATAGGTCGCGGCGCTCTTGTCGATGGTGCTGGTAATCGTCCAGCGGGTCTGATCGAGCTTCAGCTTCGCCACCGGGGGCGCCTCCGACGCCGCGGGCGCGCGCTCGCGCAATACCGCGATCCGGTCGCGGATCTTCGTCGCGTCGGCGGCCGACGGCTTCGCCGTGATGTAGCGCTCGTAGGCCGCCAGCGCCTCGACGGGCCGCTCCATTCGATCGAGGCAGCGCGCGATGTTGTAGTCCAGCTCGGGGAGGGGCTTGAGCCGGCGCGCCGCCTCGAACTCCTTCAGCGCCTGCGGGTAGGCGCTCTTCTCGTAAAACGCGGCGCCGGCGGCGAAGCGGCGTCGGGCGATCTCCTCGTCGGGGTCGTCATCGCCGCCCGCCCGGGCCGCCCCCGACGGCAGCGCGAGGGCCACGAGGAGGAGGGCCCGCCAGGCGAATCGATCCGACAATCTCGTGCTCCGCGCGAAGAGAATGCGCGGATGGTGCGACGATCACCGCCGCGGCGTCAATCACCCGGGCGCGCGCGACCGCGCACTATTCGTACACCTGCGCAACGAGGGGACGGGGATCACATGTCCGCGAGGCAGTCCGCCACCTCCTGGCCGCACGGGCCGTTGGGGTCCTGCGCGTCGTTGTAGCAACCGTCGCAGCGGTACTGCTTGAACTTCGGCGAATTCTGGTCGCACACGCCGCCGCCCGTCGAGGGGCAGGCCATCTCGAGGCAATCGAGCGCCGCCTGCAGGAGCTGCTGCGCCTGCGCCGTCCCAGCGTCGACGCACTGCTGCTGGCACCCCTGGTCGCCCGGCTGACAGCCATTGAGACAGTCGACCAGGCCACTGCAGCCGGTCATTCCGCCGCCCATGTTTCCGCCATTGCAGGCACCGCCCTGGCAGACCTCGCCCGGCGCGCAGGCCTGGCCGCAGCCGCCGCAATTGCCCGGGTCGCCGTCGAGGCTGGTGCAGCCGTTGCCGCAGTCCTGCTGTCCATTGGGGCACTGGCCGCCGCCCGAGCACTGGCCGCCCTGGCAATCCTGGCCGGGTCCGCAGGCCAGGCCGCAGGCGCCGCAGTTGGCGGGATCGGCGCTCACGTCCTGGCAACCATTTCCGCAGTCCTGCTGTCCGTCGGGGCAGCCCGCGGGCCCGATGTCGTCCACCGCCATGTCGGCACCGAACTGGACACCGCCCATGTCCCGATGCGCGGGCGGGCCGAGGTCGAGGTGCAGCGGCCCCCCTATCGCCGAGGGGCCGTGGGAGCGGCAGCCGGTGACGAGGACGAGGCAGAGCGGGATCGCGACACGCAGGGACATTCACCTTCTCCGAGATCGTGCCGCGCGCCTTCGCAACTCTCGGACCAGCGCGCGGAGGCTCGCCGGCAGGGGGCTTGCGCCCCCGGGCGAATTGGGACGCGGGGAGGGTCGTTCCGCTACGGCCAAATGCCCCGTTCATTCGCTTTCAATCGGCAATTCCCGAGGAAAGCGCCGATTGGTCGGGGCCTTGCACTACAGCCGTACGCCTTTTTTTCAGGAGATCGCCCATGCGGAGAGCGTTGTTGATCCCGGCCGTCGCCCTCGTTTCCTGCGCAGTCTACGGGCCCACGCCCGTCGGCGAGCACGGCCAGGCGATCATCGGCGGCACGATGGACAACGGCGATCCCGCGGTGGTGATGGTGCTCGCCGCGAGCAACCAGGGCCAGGCCATCTGCACCGGAGAGGTGGTGTCGCCCCACGTCGTGCTCACCGCCGCCCACTGCGTCGATCCCGCGATCGCCGGCCAGGGCAATACCTATCAAATCTTCCTCGGCTCCGATTACAACGACCAGCAGCAGGCGAACGACCAGTCGAACTGGGTTGCGGTGAAGGAGACTCATTACGACACGAATTTCAATCCCAATCAGCTCGACTCCGGCCACGACGTCGCGGTGGTGATCACCGACACCGCCATCCCGGTCACGCCGCTGGCGATGAACCGCACGCCGCTCTCCCAGAACGACGTCGGCGACTCGGTGCGGCTGGTCGGATACGGCATCGACAATGGCAATGATCAGCAGGGCAACAGCGCCGGAACGAAGCGCCAGACAAAGACCACGCTCTCCAACTACGACCAGCTCCTCATCGACTTCACCGACGGCGCCCACGAGACCTGCGAGGGCGACTCGGGCGGACCGGCCTTCATCGGCCAGAATGGAGTGGAGGTGATCGCCGGCATCACGTCGTTCGGCGACGTGGGCTGCCAGATGGGCGGCTACGACACCCGCGTCGACGACTACGCCGCGACGTTCGTCGATCCCTACATCACGAAGTTCGATGGGCAGCCCAATCCCCCGCCCAATCCGCCCGCCGACATGGCGCAGCAGCCGCCGCCGCCCGACATGGCGATGGCGCCGGGGCCGTCCCCGTCGCCCGACCTCGCCCAGGCGCCGCACCTCGTGATGGACATGGCGCACCACGGGGTCGATCTCGCCCATTCCGGGAACCAGCCGGGCAGCCCCGTCGGCGCCTCCTGCACCAGCCACGCGCAGTGCGCCTCGGGCGCGTGCGCGGAGAGCCGCGGAACCGGCTATTGCACCCAGGCCTGCGACCCCAACAATGCCAATTCGTGCCCCGTGGGCTTCCAGTGCGGCCTGATTGGAAGCGACCCCTATTGCGTGCTCCCGACGTTCGGCGGCGGATCGAGCGGCGGCTGCAGCGTCGGGGGCCGCGCGAACGGCTCCCTCCCGTCGCTGCTCGCGCTGCTCGTCCTGCCCGCCCTGCTCCTCCGTCGCCGCCGCCGCGACGGCCGTCAGGCGCCGGTGGCGAAATGAGTTTTACGAAGATGGCAGCGCGGGCTGGCCGCCGTCCCTGCGCCGGCGACCGCGCCGCCAGGATCACCGCCCTGCCAGGTGCAGACAGGCCAGGGCCACGATAGCCACCGCCGCCACCCCCAGATTGAAGTACGAGAGGAACGCGTACCAGCCGCCTTCCTGGCCGATGCTTCCCATGCCGATCAAGTAGGGTCGGCTGTCTTCGGGGATTGCGATCACCTGGAGCGCCGGTAGCGGCGGCGGGTTTCCTTTTTGCCCCCCGGCCTCGCCCCGCTCCTTTTCGACGCTTCGCTCCATCTCCTCGAGCTCGCGCGCATCGGGTTCGTGATCGAACTCCCTTCGGACCACGGGCCGCGTTTTGTCCTTCGACGGGTGCGCGGGCCCCAAAGGAGGCCGAAGTTGCCCGATGACGAAAAGGCGGTCTCCCGGGAGAATCAACCGCTCGTAGTTGCCCGAGGAACGGTCCTCGTGCACGCCGGTGATCTCCGCGCCCGACGGGTCGACCAGGCATTCGCCGGTTTCGTCCGCGAGGAGGAACGGCTGCTCGCTGTCGACCATCGCGACGCGTCCCGTCCGGACGCCGGTGGTTCGCCCCTGGCGGTAGTGAAACCACACGCATGGAGTCCCGCTCGACGGAGACACGAGGGGCTGCCGGCCGGCGAGCGCCGTGGCGGTCCCCAGGATCGCGACATAGCCGGGGCGCGCCGTTCCGATCTTCGAAAGGGGGGTACCGTTGAGAACGTTTCCGAGGCCCCGGGCGCCCCACCAGCCCAGAAAGGCGAGCGGGGCGAGCGCCAGGTAGGCGCCCTGCCAGACAAGGATCTCCCGCTCGCCGCCGAGGGCGCCGAAGATCATCATCCCCGCCGCGATCCCCGGCGCCAAGGCAATCAATATCCGGGATTGGTTGAGATGGGCGCGAAGGCTCATTTTCCAGAACGAATTCAGTGTGAGGTATTCGGCAGCACCGCGACCACGCCGGTGTCGCACACCGCCGCGACGTCGGGCAGGCCGTCGCCATTGAAGTCGCCGACGGTGATGGCGTCGGTGGTGGAGGGGAGCGCGAAGAACGCCGCCGGAGCGAGCGTGCCATTGCCCTGCCCGCGCAGGACGGCGAGGTCGGCCTGCCCGCTGTCGCCGGCCGCCACGTCGAGGAGCCCGTCGCGGTCGAAGTCGGCCACCGCCAGCCAGCGGGTGCCGCCCCCGGCGGGATAGTGGACCGGCTGGGCGAACATCGAATTGCCGAGGTTGAGGATCACGCTGACGTCGCTTCCGTTGATATCCGCGACCACGATGTCCGGCTTGTTGTCGCGATTGAAGTCGCCCACCGCCACCGCGCGCGTCTGCCCGCCCGTCGCCAGGTTCGCGACGCCGGTGAACACGCCATTTCCCATTCCCTGGTAGACCTCCGTCCCGCCGCCGAAGTTGCTGACCACCACCACGTCCATCTTCCCGTCGCCGTTGAAGTCGGCGGTGGCGAGGTGGGCGGCGCCACTGAATGCCAGCGATGGGAGCGGGGCCTGGAAGGTGCCATTGCCGTTGCCGAGCGCAACGCCGAAGGTGCTGTCGGAGTTGTTCGCCCCGAGGAGGTCGAGCTTCCCGTCGCCGTTCACGTCGGCGAAGGGCCCCGCGCCGGCGCCGCCGGTGGCGAAGGACTGGCCGCCATTGAAGGCGCCTTTTCCCTGGTTGAGGAGGATGATCGCGCCGTCGCCGGCCTCGTCGGCGGCGGCCAGGTCGGGCCGCCCGTCGCCGTTGACGTCCCCGATCGCGATCTGCCAGGGAGCGCCGGTGGTATTCACGTTCACGACCGGCGCGAACGTGCCATTCCCGGCGCCCATCAGCAACTCTGGCAGTCGGCGCCGTGGAGGCACGCCTGCCCGGCGCCGCATTGGGTGGGGCACGAACCGCCGCAATCGACGTCGGCTGCCCGCCGGCAGCGCCAGGTCCGCCGAGGGGGGCGTCGCCAGATCGGCGCCCGCCAGGTCGGGGCCGCGTCCGGATCCGCCGTCGGGGCTGACCCACGGGTTGCCCTTCGACGTGCAGCCGGCGGCGAAGGAGAGCGCGGACAGGGATCGCATGGAGTGCCTCATGGCTGGCCCATGTAACGGAAGAAGTGGTGGAACCTTCCCGGAACGGCGCGGTGATAGGATTCGCGCCATGTCCACGCGCGCCTCGCTCGTCGCCCTCGTCGCCCTCTCGACCGCCGGCTGCGGTGGCGGCTCGTCGCCACCGCCGCCCGCCGCCGACCTCGGCCCCGTCGACGACCTGGTCTTTCCGAAGGGCTTCCTGTTCGGCACCGCCACCGCCGGCTTCCAGGTGGAGATGGGCTGCCCGACGATCGATCCGGCGCAGTGCGAGGACCGCGCATCCGACTGGTACGAGTTCGTCACGACGCCTTCGTTGGTCGCCGACCAGGGACTGTTCATCGCGGGCGATCCGCCCTCGTCGGGCCCCGGCTTCTACGAGCTGTACCCGGCCGACCTCGACCGCGCGAAGAATGAACTCCACAACAACGCGCTCCGCCTCTCGATCGAATGGAGCCGGATCTTCCCCAAGTCCACCATCGGCGTCGAGGACCCCGCCGCGCTCAAGGCGATGGCCAACCGGCAGGGCCTGACCTTCTATCACGCGCTGTTCGCGGCGATGAAGCTGCGCGGACTCCACCCGCTCGTCACGATCAATCACTACGTCCTGCCCGCGTGGATCGAGGACCCGATCCATTGCCACCCGTCGCTGACGGCGCCCGATTGCAAGGCGAAGGGGTGGGACGATCCGACGACGATCGAGCACGAGATCGCCAAGTACGCCGGGTTCCTCGGGCGCGAGTTCGGCGGCGAGGTGGACGACTGGGCCACGCTCAACGAGCCGTTCACCGCGGTGATCCTCCCCTCCTTCCTGTTCCAGAGCGCGCAGCGGACCAACCCGCCCGGCGACACGCTCCAGTTCGCGGCGGCGAAGACGGCGATGGTCGCCGAGATCGAAGCGCACGCGAAGATGGTCGACGCGGTCCGCGCCAACGACACGGTGGACGCCGACGGCGACGGCAAGCCGGCCCGCGTCGGCATCGTCTACAACATGGAGGTGGTGGCGCCGGACAATCCCGATGATCCGCAGGACCAGGCGGCGGCGAAGAATGCCGACTACCTGCTCAATCAGGTATTCCTCAATGCGGTGGCGAGCGGCGATCTCGACGCCAACCTCGACGGGAACACCGTCCATCGGGACGACCTGGCCAATCGGATGGACTTCATTGGGGTGAACTACTACGCGCGCCTCGTCGTGCAGGGGGCGCCGGGGTCGTTCTTCCCGCAGATCTCGTCGCTGCTCACCTTCAATCCGCTGACCCTCAGCTACGATTACCAGTACCCGCGCGGCATCTACGACGTGCTGATGGAGGCGAAGAAATGGGGCGTGCCGCTCCTCATCAGCGAGACCGGCGCGGGGGCCAGCGACAGCGCGAACGGCGGCCAGGCGGACTGGGTGGGCGCGACGCTGACCTGGGTGAAGCGCGCGATCGACGACGGCGCGACGGTGACGGGCTACTTTTACTGGACGCTGATGGACAACTACGAATGGAACCACGGAATGCAGCTGAAGTTCGGGCTGTACGGCGTGGACCCGAAGGACCCGACGAAGGCGCGCACGGCGCGCGCGGGCGTGGCCGCCTACGCGGCGATCGCCGCCCCGGGAGCCATCCCCCCGGACGTCGCGGCGAAGTTCCCGCGGCAGTGATGTCCGAATCCTGCGCAGCCCTGTTCGCGGCATGCGCAGCCGGTCGCCCTGCGGGCGCCGTTCCCGTCGGTGGCACGGCCCTCTTGGGGCGGCGCACCCCTTGCACTGCGCAGTGTCGCCCATGGAACCCAAAGCCCGCATCCTGATCATCGACCAGGACTCCGCCGCGCGAGCGGCGCTCGCCGATCCGTTGCGCGCCGAGGGTCACCGCGTGGAGAGCGCGGCGGACCTCTTCTGGGCGCTCCCTCGCCTGGCCGCCTTCGCGCCCGACGTGGTGGTGGCCGATTTGAAGATGATCACCGACGGCGACAACGTCCTGCTGGCGGGGGTGCTCGAGGGCGATCCCGAGCGCGCCATCGTGGTGGTGTGCGCGCCGTCGTCGCTGGAGGCGGCGGGCGAGGCGGTGCGCGCCGGCGCGGCGGCCTGGATCACCCGCCCCGTGCAGCCGACCTCCGCGCTGATCGTCGAACGCGCGCTGGAGCGGCGGCGGCTGCGCCTCGAGGCAGCGGCGCTTCGCACGCAGGCGCGCGAGCGCGCACGCGAGGAGCAGGCGGCCGGCGGCGAGGGGATGCCGGCCATCCCGGGCGCCTCGCTCCCCGAGCTGGAGCGCTACGCGATCCTGAAGACCCTGGACCACACGGGCGGTTCGCGGGCGCGCGCGGCGCAGATCCTCCAGATCTCGACGCGGAAGATCCAGTACAAGCTGGTCGAGTACGACGTGGTCCGCCCCCGCGAGCACCTCAAGAGGTCGCCGCGCGAGCGCGCCTCGTTTCACGTCTCCCGCTCGCCGGTGACGCCGCTGCGCGCCCCCTCGTCGGGCGTCGGTCGCTGATCCATACTCCCCCTTTCATTCCAACCCAAGGAGCCTCGATGAACCTGCGCGCCCTCTTGTTCGCCGCGTCCGCCAGCTGTGCTTTGTCTCTGCCCGCCCTCGCCGACGTCAGGAAGGGTCAAGAGGCCAAAGACTTCCAGGCTCGCACGGTCGCGGGCGAGACGCTCCGGCTGTCGTCGCTGCGCGGCAAGGTGGTGCTGCTCGACTTCTGGGCCTCGTGGTGCGAGCCCTGCAAAAAGGAGCTGCCGCTGCTGGCCCGGATGGCGCCCCGCCTCAAGGCGAAAGGGATCGAGATCGTGGCGGTGAACATCGACGAGGAGGCGAAGAACGCGACCGCCTTCCTGAAGGACCGTGGCCTCCAGCTGACCGTGGTGCTCGACGCGAAGCAGGAGATCGTGAAGCGATGGGAGCCGGCGAAGATGCCCTCCTCGTACGCGATCGATCGGGCGGGCGTGGTGCAGGCGGTGAACGAGGGATTCGTCGAGGGCGACGAGGGGAAGATCGAGAAGCTGCTCGCGTCGCTCGCCGGCAACTGACGAGTATTTCGGGTCAGTCGATCCCCGGCGGGAAGAGGCCGTCGAAGGCGAACATCGGCATTCGACCGAAGGTGATCGCGCCGAACAGGTTCACGATCACTCCCACCACCACCAGCACCTTGAACCACCGAGTGAGCGGCCGCCCGCCGATGGCGAGCAGGCAGATCAGGAATACGGTGTAGTCGAGGCTGAAGCGATAGCCGAACTGCACCCAGCCTGAGTTCTGGTACAGCAGATCGGGGATCGCCACGCAGGCGGTGGTGAGCCACAGCGGCCGGTGGAGCGGCCCCTTCTCCGACGGCCAGAGCAGGTAGAGGAACACCGGCGTGGTGATCCACAGCGCGAGGCCGTGCCAGCTCACCTGCACGAACGGCGGCCCGGCGACGAGCTTGGGCGTCAGCGCGAGCAGGCAGGCGAGGTTGCGCCCGAGGAACGTGTAATTGAAGAGCCCGTATTTCTGGATTCGGGGAGTCCACCGGACATTGAGGTAGGTGTGGCCGAACTCGGTGGGGCGGCCGAATCGCAGGACGTTGAGCACGGCGGCGCCGAGGCCGAACAGCGCGACGGGGGCGGAAAACGCGACGAGCTTGGCGAGCACGGGTCCGCGATCGAGGCGCTTCCAGGTGCGGGCGGCGTGCAGCCCGAGGCGGCGCACGATCCGCCACGGCAGCAGCACGGGAGTGAGGGGCACGGCCAGCCAGACGGGCAGTCGGCCGCGGTCGAGATAGGCGAAGAGGTCCTCGTCGGCGCGCGCGGCGAGGGCGCGCGTCTCGTCGGTGTCGTCGCGCGAGTGGGCCCGCGCCAGCTCCCACAGGAAGAAGGGCGCGGTGAAGAGGATTTCGGGGCGGCACAAAAAGCCCCAGACGAGGAAGCAGCCGGCCCAGAACGGGTGTCGGGCGTCGAGGGCGGCGTGGATGTACGCCACGAGCATGATCACCGACACGACGTGGGCGGTGTACCAGACCTGGCCGAGCACCGAGGTGTAGTAATAGACGGAGCCGACGGCGAGAATGGCGGTGAGCCAGAGGTCGTCCACGACGGTGCGCTTCGAGTCGCCGCGCGCGGCGAGCCGGCGCAAAAACAGGAAGAGGAGCGCCGGTGCGAGGCCGGCGATCAATACGGTGAAGAGGACGTCATTGGTGTTCAGCCCCCAGACGGCGACGAAGGGGAGCATGAGGACGCCGGGAAATGGGGGGAACGAGACGTAGTATCTGGTCTCGTGGCGGGCGATCCGGTCGGCGGGCAGGTTGAGGATCTCGCCCTTGAAGGTCTTGTAGGTCTGCGCGGTGCCGGGGACGAGCGCGCCCTTGACGACCGAGCCATCCTTCAGCGTGAGCCACTCGACCTGGGCCCAGTCATTGGAGTGGGGTGGGGGCCGGCCGAGGTCGAGGCGCTTGTGCAGCCAGCCGTCGGCGAGCCACACGTAGTGGTCGTCGTCGGAGTGGCGGCGCAGGCGTCCGCTCGACGCGGCGGCGTAGGCGGCGAGGCAGAAGAAATAGATTGCGATGGCGATCTTGTGATCGCGGGTGAGGGACTTAAGCAAGGGCGTCCTCTTGGGGCAATTCCCCGCGACGGGGAGGGCTGTGCCGGGCCGCCTCGATCGTCGCTCCGGGGGGACGGCGCCTTAGCCGCCGGCGAGGACGCCGTCGGACAGGCGCCTCGGCTTCGGGCTGGCATCCTC
>JAJXSP010000118.1 GCA_021784515.1 Myxococcales bacterium
TCCGATCTCAGAAGCGGGAGCAGCGGCGCGAGCGCCCCGGCGGCGTCGGCGCCGTCGAGGAGCGGCCCGCCGACGGAGGCCGCGAGCACCGGGTCGAGCACCACCGGCACGCCCCGCGCGGCGAGCGGCCGGAGCGCCCCGGCGAGAGCGCGCGCCACCTCGGCCGTCCCCACCATGCCGATCTTCACCGCCGCGATCGGAAGGTCGTCGACGAGCCGCTCCACCTGCTCGGCGATCAGCGACGGCGGGCACGGCTCCCAGCGGTGGCAGCGCGCGCTGTCCTGCACCGTGAGCGCCGTCGCCACCGCCGCCGCGTGGACCCCTCGCGCCGCGGCCACCGCCACGTCGGCGGCGAGCCCGGCCCCGCCCGAAGGATCGAGGCCGGCCGCCACCAGCACCGTCGGCACCATGGGGGCGCACCCTACCACGGGCGGTATACTCGCGCGCCGTGCCGACCGACGCCAGCGACGACGTCCGCGCCCGCCCCGCCCCGCGCCTGGTGCGGCCGTACGACTTCCTGGTGCGTCTGCGTCACTTCCTGGTGCGATCGCATCAATCGATTCTGCGATCGCATCAATCGATTCTGCGATCGCACTATCGTTCTCTGCGATCGCACAAACAATTGGCGATCCCGCTCGCCCTCGCCGCCCTGGCGGCCGCCTGCGGCCCGCTCGGCCCTCCCAGGCCGGTGGCGCCGTCGGCGGCCTGCCACCCGTTCTGGATGTGCGCGGTCGCCGGCGATCCGCGCCCGCGCCTCCCGCTCACCGCGCGGACCGGCAAGTCGCTGCGGCTCGTGCTCGGCCCGTCGGTGGGCGACCACTTCGCGGTCGAGGACCGCGACACCATGCTGCGCACCGAGGTCCACGACCTGCGGCGCAGCCTCGCCCGCGGCTTCGAGAACGGCTTTCACGCGGCCTTCGAGCTCGTGCCGCCCGGCGCCCCGGCCGACTACGTGCTCGAGATCGCGGCGCTCGACCTGTCGTTGCAGTCGGTGGAGATCGGCCCCTTCCAGCAGGTGCTCTCGGCGCGGGCCGACGTGCGCTACCGCGCCCGCCTGCTCGACGCCGCGGGGCGGGAGGTGCGCGCCTCGAGCGGGGTGGTCACCTCGCGTTCGTTCGCGCCGCAAAACCGCGACGTCACCGACGGCGTGATGAGCGCGGTGGCGAAGCTGTACGAGGCGATCGAGCGCGACTGCTTCGCTCCCTTCGAGCGCCTTCCCTGACAGTTCTCAGCGCGCGAGGCCGAGGATGAACGCGGCCGCACGCTCCCACGCCGGCCGGCAGCGGCGGTCGAGGACGAGCCCCATGTGGCCGGGATCGATCCCGAGCCCGCTCGCGCGACCGGCGACGAAGTGCTCGGCATGCGCCACCTCGTCGGCGAACCGGCGCCCGACGGGCGGCGAGCAGAGCAGGCGATCGTTGGCGGCGGTGATCGCCAGCAGCCGCTTGCGCACGCCCCGCGCCCCGTCGGCGTAGGAGAAGCCGTCGCGGGCGCGCCAGCCCGCGCGCAGGAACCCCACGAGCTGCTCGACGTAGGGCGCCGCCTCGTCGCACGAGCCGAGGCGCAGCCGGCGCGTCGGGAAGTACCCGACCAGGCGCGTGATGGCGCCCATCGCCTCGAGCGAGGCGCGCTTGGCCGCGAGCAGAAGAGGATCGGGCTCCCAGCGCGCGCCCCAGACGTTCGCCCCGAGGAGCACCAGCCCGTCGACGGGCGCGTCGGGATGGCGGCCGGCGTGGGCGAGCGCGACGTGGCCGAACAGGCTGTGTCCGACGACGGCGACCGGCAGGCCCGGAAAGCGCGCGCGCGCGAACGCGAGCAGCGCCGGCGTGTCCTGCTCGACGAGGTCGTCGTACGACCAGCGGCCGCCCGCGGCGGCGAGCGGTCCGCTCTCTCCGTGTCCGCGCAGATCGGGCCACACCACCGCGACGCTGCGCGCAACGAGGTGGCTCACCAGGCCGTCGCCGCCGACGTCGAGCGTGCGGCGGTCGCACATCATGGCGTGCCCCGCGACGGCGACCGCGCGGGGCCGCGGCGGGCTCCTCACCTTGACGGAGAGCCGCCACCCGTCGGCGCAGAGAACGGCGGCCGCGTCGCGAGCCGTGGATCGCATGGCGCCGATTCTGCCCCGCAGCCGTGGTCTCCGGAACGACGAAGGCCGGCGGTCGCCCGTCGGCCTTCCCGTCAGCGTCCCAAGCGAGCCGTCGAGCGTGCCGTTTCCCCTTCGAAGGATTCAGGCCGCGTCGGTGCCATCGCGATGTCGCCACCTCGATGGCTGCCTCTCGTGGGGTTGCCTGCTCTCCAGCGTCTTGTGAACGCGCGCTTGCCCCGAAGGGTTCGCCCGGCGAGGCCCGGCATCACTCGGCGGCTCATTTCGACCGCCGACGAGAAAAGAAGGAATGCGCACCGTGTGCCAATCGCCCCGCTTGAACCGCCAATTTTTTTACTGCGGTCGCACAAATCTTTCTTCCTGCATGCGCACATTTAATTCTTGACGCGACCGCATCAAATGCCTACCTTCGTTGCCGTCCGGGCGTTCGGGCGAACGCCCTTCAACCAGGAGACGAACGATGGCCAAGGACACCACGACCCCGAAGGCGACCGATCCCCTCACCCCCAGCCTGGCGCCGCTGTTCGCCATGAACCGCGAGGCGCTCGCCGAGCTCGATCGCCAGGCGGAGCGCTGGCTCGACTACGGCGCGGCGCAGGCGAACGAGGCGGTCAAGGCGAGCCGCGCCATGATGGCGCAGTCGATGGCCGCGACGCGCGCGCTCTTCGACGCCGCCGAGGACGTGGCGCAGCGCTCCTTGGAGAGCGTGGCGCCGATGATGAAGCCCTTCGGCGGAGCGAAGGCGTGATGGATCGGGCGAAGGCGGGCGGCGGTCGGGCCGTGGAGCAGCCCGCTTCGGCGGGCCAGGCCCCCAACGCTCCCCCGGCGGCCGAAGCCGATCGCGCCGAGCGCCACCGCTCGCCTTCGGCGCATGACCTCTGGACGCGCGGCTTCAACGCCTGGGAGCGCGTGGCCGCCGACGCGGCGCGCGCCATCGTCGGCGACCCGCGCACGCTCGAGCTGGGCGCCGCCGCGCTGCGCGCCCACCTCGCGTGGCGCAAGGCGATGAACGAGACGCTCGCCGCCTCGATGGCGCCCTGGCAGGCGCTGCGCGAGGACAGGAGCCATTCTTGATGCAAGCGCACCCAATCACCGATCTCGGGCTCCGCGCCGCCGACGCGCTCGACGCCGTCACCTCCTTCGCCGCTCGCGCGCGCCTCCACGGGCTGGCCGCGGCGGCGCGCCTGGCCCACGGCCGCGCCCCGATCGACTTCATCGCCGGTCCGGCCACGCCGCACGAGCTGGTGTCCGACGGGCCGCTCGCGCGCCTGCTCCACTACCCGGCGAGGGGCGCGCGCCGCCGGTCGCCCATCCTGGTCGTCGCGTCGCTGATCAACCGCTACTACGTCCTCGACCTCCTGCCCGACCTCAGCGTGATCGACGTTTGCGCCTCGCGCGGATCGGACGTCTACGTCCTCGACTGGAAGGCGCCCGGACCGTCGGGCCCGCGGCTGCGCTTCGCCGACTACCTCGATGGCGCGATCGCCGGCGCGGTGGTCGAGGTGACGGCGCGCGCCGGGGGCCGCGTGCCGTCGGTGATCGGCTACTGCATGGGCGGCACGATGGCGGCGATGTTCGCCGCGCTCCACCCCGACCTCCTCGGCGCGCTCGTCCTCCTCGGCACGCCGATCGACTTCCACGCATCGGGGATGCTCGCCGGCTGGACGAAGCGCGAGCGGTTCGACGCCGACCTCCTCATCGACGCCTGCGGCAACATGCCGCCCGCGCTGATGCAGTCGGGGTTCAAGCTGATGAACCCGTTCGACGCGTGGCAGAAGCTGGTCGGGCTGGCGCGCGACGCGGGCGACGACGACCGCGTGCGACAGTTCGTGGCGCTCGAGTCGTGGCTCGAGGACAACATCGCCTTCCCGGGCGGCGTCTACCGCGAGTACATCGCGCGGCTGTACCAGGACAACGCGCTCCTCGACGGCACGATGGAGGTGGGCGGGCGCGCCGTCGAGCTGGGAAAGATCACCGCGCCGCTGCTCGACGTCGTCGGGCTGCGCGACCACATCTGCGCGCCACCCTCGTCGCGCGCCCTGATGGACCGCGTCGGCTCGACGGACAAGCAGCTCCTCGAGTTCGACACCGGCCACATCGGGCTCACCACGAGCCGCCGCTCCCTGAAGGAGCTGTGGCCGAGGATCGCGACGTGGCTCGAGGAGCACGGGGGATGAAGCGGGGGGCCACCGGCTGGCGGCGGAGGCGGGCGCTACCGGCGCTTGACCTTCGCCGCCAGCTCGGCCAGGCGCCGCTGCAGCTCGGCGATCTCGTCGCCGACCTCGGCGTCCGGCTCGGGCTTCGCGGCGGCGGGCGGCTTGCGCGGCGGCGGGGTCTGCCTGGGCGCGTCGCCGAACGCCGCCCCCGGCTTGGGCATCTCGCCGAAGCCCGCCATCCAGGGAAAGAAGGCGTCGATCTGGGTCTTCATCGCCTGCGCGCCGGGCAGCCCGACGGTGCCGGCGACCTGCCGCTCGAGCCACTCCGCACCGACGGCGAGGTATTGCTGCAGCCAGCCGGTGAGCGCCTCGTCGCGCATCGAGATGATCTTGCGCAGCAGCTCGACGGGCAGCAGCGACAGCCCCTCCTGCTGCGGGTCCTCGAGGATGATCTGGGTGAGGATGCGGCGCGTGATCTCCTCGCCGCTCTCCGCGTCGAGCACGCGCACGTCCTCGCCCTTCCGGACGAACTCCGCGATCTCCTCCAGCGTCACCGCCCGCGACTGCTTCGCGTCGTAGAAGCGGCGGTTGGCGTAGCGACGGATCACCCGCGCGTCGCCGAACTCCTCGCGCATCGCCGCGCTCTCCCGCGCCGGCGGACGGCCGCGCCGCTTCTTCTTCGCCGGTTGGGTCGGTGGGTCACTCTTCGCTCGGCTCACGCTCACCTCCGCATCGCTGCATCGCAGCAACGCGCGGGTTCTAGCATATGGTGCAACCGCACCGCAATCTATGCGGCGCCGGCGATCCGTGGAACAACAGCGGCCGAGGAGTCTTCCATCGGCGGCACCCCTGCCGCGGGGGAACCATGAACCCAGGCGCCCTCTTCGACCCGATGCAGTCGGCCTTCGCGATGGGCCAGGAGCTGTACAAGTCGGGCCTCCTCTCGACGGTGAACACGCGCCGCCTGATGAAGGGGCGCCCGCCCGTGGGCTGGCCGGCGGTCGGCGCCACGCCCGCCGACGAGGTGTGGCGCGAGGGTGGCGCGCGCCTGCTCCGGTACCGGTCGGGCAATCTTGATGCAACCGCAAACAGGCCGCCGCTGCTGCTCGTCTGCTCGCTGATCAACCGCCCCTACGTGCTCGATCTCCTCCCCGAGCGGAGCGTGGTGCAGCGGCTCCTGGCGAGCGGCCTCGACGTGTGGCTGCTCGACTGGGGCACGCCCCGCAGCGGCGACGCCGCGCTGGACCTCGCCTCCTATGCACTCGGCCGACTGCCGCGCGCCGCCGAGGCGGTGTGCGCGGCGACGGGCCGCGACGGCGTCCACGTCCTCGGCTACTGCATGGGCGGCACGTTCGCGCTGATGGCGCTCGGCGCGGGCCGTCTCCCGGCGCGCAGCCTGGTCGCCCTCGCCACGCCGGTCGACTTCCACGACCGCGGGCTCCTCTCGGCGTGGTGCCGCGCCCCCGGCTTCGACGGCGGCGCGCTCGCGAAGTCGTACGGCAACGTCCCGCCGCACCTCCTGCAGCCGGCCTTCAAGATGCTCGACCCCGTGTCGATCGCCACCAAGCTCGTCCACCTCGACGAGAAGATCGACGACGACGACTTCGTGCGCTTCTTCCTCGCCATGGAGACGTGGCTGGAGGACTCGGTGGCCTTCCCGGGTGGCGCCTTCGCGGACTGGGTGCGCGCCTACCGCGACAACTCGCTGGCCCGCGGCACGCTCGTCCTCGACGGCGAGCCGGTCGATCTCGGCCGCGTGCGCTGCCCGATCTTCACCATCGTCGCCGAGGGCGACTACATCACGCCGCCCGAGTCGTCGCTCGCCCTCGCGGAGCTGGCCGGCTCGGACGACCACCAGGTCGAGCGGATGGCGGGCGGGCACATCGGCCTCTCCACCGGCCGCGCGGCGCAGGAGAAGCTGTGGCCCCACGTCGCGGAGTGGGTGCACGAGAGGGACACGGGGAGCGATCGCACAAAGAAAGCGGCGACGCCCGTTCGCACCCGCGCCAAGAAATCCCAGCCGGTCCGCGAGCGCACCAAGAAATCGGTGGCGGCGCGACGCAGGACGAAGCGATGAGGCACCTCGGCGACTGGACCTCCTACTGGGCGCAGCGCAGCCCGGAGGCGGTGGCGCTCGACGAGCCCGTGACGAAGCGGCGCTGGACCTACCGCGATCTCGATCGGCGCGCGAACCGCCTCGCCCACGCCCTCGCCGCGCGCTGCGGGGTCGGGCGCGGCGACCGGGTGGCGGTGCTGGCGCACAACCGCGGCGAGCAGTTCGAGGCGCTGTTCGCCTGCGCCAAGCTCGGCGCGCTCTTCGCGCCGCTCAACTGGCGGCTCGCCCCGGCCGAGCTGGACGGCGTCCTCGCCGACGCCGATCCGAAGGTGCTCTTCTGCGACCGCGCCTGCGCGCCGCTGGCCGCCGCGCTGTGCACGCCCGTCCCGGCGCGCTTCGCCTACGACGAGCCGGCCGCCGGCGGCGAGCCCTACGAGGCGCTCGTCGGCGCGGCGAGCGATCGCGCGGCCGGCTCGCCCGAGGTCTCGCTCGAGGACGCCCTGGTCCTCCTCTATACGTCGGGCACCAGCGGCAAGCCCAAGGGCGCGCTGCTCGCGCACCGCCAGCTCCTCTTCAACTCGCTGTGCACCCAGCTCGCCGTCGGGCTCTCGCCCGCCGACTCGACGCTGGTGTTCCTGCCGCTCTTCCACACCGGCGGCCTCAACTGCCTCGCCACGCCGCTGCTCCACCAGGGCGGGCGCGTGGTGATCCTCCCCGCATTCGACGCCGAGCAGACCCTCGCCGTCACCGCCGCCGAGCGCATCACGCTCGTCATGGGCGTCCCGACGATCTTCCAGATGTGGCGCGAGGCGCCCTCCTTCGCGCGCGCCGATCTGTCCGCCGTGCGCAGCGCGCTCGTCGGTGGCGCGCCCTCCCCGCTGCCGCTGATCGACGCCTATCGCGCGCGCGGCGTGCTGTTCCGCCAGGGCTACGGCCTCACCGAGGTCGGCCCGAACTGCTTCTCGCTCGTCCCCGACGACGCCTTCCGCAAGGCGGGCTCGATCGGCTGGCCGAACTTCTACCTCGAGGCGCGCGTGGTCGACGACGACGGGCGCGACGTCGCCGACGGCGCGATCGGTGAGCTGGCCCTCGCCGGTCCGATGGTCACGCTGGGCTACTTCCGCAACCCCGACGCCACGGCGCAGGCGTTCCGCGGCGGCCGCTTTTTCCACACCGGCGACCTGGTGCGCCGCGACGACGAGGGCTACCACACCGTCGTCGATCGCAAGAAGGAGATGTTCATCTCCGGCGGCGAGAACGTCTATCCCGCCGAGATCGAGCAGGCCCTCGCCGCGCTCGACGGGCTGGCCGAGGTGTGCGTGATCGGCGTGCCCGACGAGCGCTGGGGCGAGGTGGGGCGGGCGGTGGCGGTGCGGCGGCCGGGCGCGGCGCTGGAGACGCGGGCGGTGCTGGCGTTCCTCGACGGGAAGCTCGCCCGCTACAAGATCCCGAAGTCGGTGGTGTTCACCGACGCCCTGCCCCGCAACCCGGCGGGCAAGGTGGTCCGCCCGACGGTGAAGGAGCGCTTCGGGCGCGGGGCGAAGAATTCGTGATGCGCTCGCACCCATTCTTGGTGCAGTCGCGTCGTCTCATGGTGCAACCGCAACAAATCCTGGAGGTCCGATCGTGAGCACGAGGTTCGAAGGACGCGTGGCGCTCGTCACCGGGGCCGCGCGCGGCATCGGGCGCGCCACCGCCGAGCGCTTCGCCGCCGAGGGCGCGCGGGTGGCGCTGGTGGACGTCGACGGCGCGGGCGCCGAGCGAGCGGCGGAAGCGATCGGCCGCGGCGCGATCGGCCTCGCGATGAACGTCGCCGACGACGCCTCGGTAAAGCGCGGCGTCGCCGAGGTGCTCGAGCGCGCGGGGCGCATCGACGTGCTGATCAACAACGCCGGCATCACCCGCGACGCCACGCTCCAGAAGACGGGCGACGAGGCTTGGGCGGCGGTGCTCGCCGTCAACCTCACCGGCGTGTTCCAGGTGACCCGCGCGGTGGCGCCGCACATGACCGCCCGCGGCTCGGGCGCGATCGTCAACGGCTCGTCGATCGTCGGCCTGTACGGCAACTTCGGGCAGAGCAACTACGTCGCCACCAAGGCCGGGGTGATCGGGATGACGCGGGTGTGGGCGCGCGAGCTCGGGCGCAAGGGCGTGCGCGTGAACTGCATCACGCCCGGCTTCATCGCCACCGACATGACCGCCGCGATGCCGCCCGAGGTGCTCTCGGGGATGAAGGCGAAGACGCCGCTCGGGCGGCTCGGCGCGGTGGAGGACGTGGCCGCCGCCTACGCCTTCCTCGCCTCCGACGACGCCGCCTTCATCAACGGCCAGGTGCTGGGCGTGGACGGCGGCCTGGTGATCGGCACCTGATGCTGCGTCGCAGCACACAAATGGTGCAGTTGCGCCATCTCGCCGCGCTCGCTCTGCTCGCGGGCTGCGACTCCGCCCCGGCGGACTCCTGCCGCAGCGACGTCGACTGCCCGGGCGGCGCGTGCGTGGTGGGGCAGTGCCGATCGCTGGGGATCGATCTCGGCGACGGCGACGGCGACGCCTCCTCCGATCTCGCGCCGGGCCCGCCCCCGGACGGCGCGGGCGCCGCGGATCTCGCCGCGCGGCATGACGGCACCGCCCCCTTCTGCACCTTCAACGGCGACGGCGTCATCGAGCGAAGCGAGGAGCCGTTCCAAGTCGGGCTGGGCGCGCTGTTCGCGGTGAACCAGCCCGGCGCGACGGTGGCGGTCCAGCTCGCGCCGAAGAACGGGACGTGGGACTTCAGCGCGCCCGTCGCGAACGAGCGCAAGCAGTTCGACCAGCTCCTCGCGCCGGCCGGCCAGTGGTGGGCCGCCGCGTTCCCGACCGCCACCTTCGCCGAGCGGATCGACGACGGGCAGCAGCTGTACGGTGTGTTCCACGTCGGCGCCAAGAGCCTCGACCTCCTCGGCGTGGTGAGCGACCCAGGCGTCCTGACGCAGACCGAGCTGAAATATGACAATCCGATCCCCGTCCTCGAGTTTCCGCTCAAGCAGGGGCAGAGCTGGATGGCCTCTTCGCTCGCGCGCGGGGTCGCCAGCGGCGTCCCGCTGCTCAGCCAGGACGACTACCAGTTCACCGTCGACGCGCGCGGCAAGACGATCGTCCCGGCGGGGAGCTTCGATACGCTCCGCGTCCGGATGAACTACACGCAGACGATCGGCCTCCTCGCGACGACGCGGATCCAGTACCTCCACGTCGCCGAGTGCTTCGGCTCGGTCGCCCGGATCCGCAGCAAGGACAACGAACCGTCCAACGACTTCACCGAGGCCGCCGAGTACCGCCGCCTCGCTACGCAGTAGTTTATGACGCACGCGCATCATGCCTTGCTGATTTTGTGGTGCGCCTGCGTTACGGGCTGCGTCTCCTTCCAGACCGGCCCCTCGATGGCGATCGCCCAGGCCGAGCGCGTGGAGCTGCCGGGACGCGGGCGGCTGCGGGTGATCGACCGCAACCCGACGGCGGAGGAGGCGGTGCTGCTGGTCCACGGCTACGGCGCCTCGAGCGCGTCGTGGGCGCCGATCGTCCCCGCGCTGGCGAAGCGCTACCGCGTGCTGGCGGTCGATCTGCCGGGCTTCGGGAAGTCCGATCGCCGTCCGGGCGACTACTCGCCCGAGGCGCTCGCCGACGTGCTGGCGGAGGTGCTCGATCGCAAGGGGATCGCCAAGGCGCACGTGCTCGGCCACTCGTGGGGTTCGTCGGTGGTGCTCGCCTTCGCGCGGCGCCACCCCGATCGGCTGGCGAAGCTGGCGGTGATCTCCGGCTGGGTCTACGACGAGCAGCTGCTGCCGATCATGCGCTGGGCGCGCGTGCGCGGCGTGGGCGAGGCGCTCTACGCACTCTTCTACCGGCAGATGATCGGCGAGCGGCTGTACCTCAACTTCTACGACCCGTCGCTGGTGACGCAGGAGACGGTGGAGGCGGTCGAGGACCAGATGGCGCTCGAGGGGGCGGTGGCCGCCGCGCTGGCCGCGGCGCGTGGGATGCGCTTTGCCGACCACGAGGCGGAGTACAAGACGATCGGCGACGAGACGCTGCTCGTGTGGGGGCGCGAGGATCGGGTCTCGCGGGTGGCGTTCGGCGAGCGGCTGGCGCGCGACCTGCCGCACGCGCACCTGGTGGTGCTGCCGCGCTGCGGCCACGTCCCGATGTGGGAGTGCCGCGGCGAGACGCTCGGGGCGGTGGAGCGGTTCCTCGCCGGGGGGGCGCCGTGATGCGCGCGCACCATTCCGTGGTGCAACTGCACCATCTGTCGTTGCGAACGCGTCAAGTATTGTGCGTCGCAGCATTCGGCGCGCTCGCGGGCGCAGCCCACCCCGCGCGCGGCGATGACGCGCCCGACGAGGCGCCGCTCAGCCCGCTCGCGCTCACGCCGTCGCCGTGGAAGGACGTCAAGCTCACGCTCGACGGCTACATGCGCGTGCGCGGCGACGTCTTCAACGACCTCGACCTGTCGCGCGGGCCGACGCCCTCGACGGGCCAGCCGATCTTTCCCGTGCCGGCGGCGGGCGGCGACGACCACACCATCACCGCCGCCGACATGCGCCTGCGCCTCGAGCCGACGCTCGAAGTGGGGCAGGCGGTGCGAATCCACGTGCGCGCCGACGTGCTCGACAACGTGGGCTGGGGATCGACCCCCGACGTGCTGCCCTCGCAGGTGGCGCTCGCCGCCGCGACGACCGGCGCCGTATCGCCGACCGCGGGGCAGAACGCGCTCCAGAACGCCGTCAACATCAAGCGCGCCTGGGGCGAGGTGACGCTGCCCTTCGGCGTGCTCTCCGCCGGGCGGATGGGGGCGCAGGTCAACTGGGGCACCGGCTTCTTCGTCAACAACGGCGACTGCCTCGGCTGCGATCACGGCGACTCCGGCGATCGGGTGGCGCTGACGGTGCCGATCTGGAACCACCTCGTCACCGCGCTCTACGAGCTGTCGGCGAGCGGCCCCTATGTGACGCCGTGGGCCCAGAGCTACGACCTCGACCGCCGCGCGCAGGTGAACACCGTCGCCCTCGCCATCGCGCGCTACGACTCGCCCGAGGCGCAGCTGCGCCAGCTGCGCGCCGACCGGACGCTGCTGCAGTACGGCCTCCTGGCGAGCTACCGCTGGCAGGACCTGGACGCGCCGGCGTGGACGGAGCCGGGCGGCCTCGGGCGCCCCTACGGCCCGAACGACTTCGTCCACCGCGGACTGGAGACCGTCGCCGCCGATTTATGGGTGCTGGTGCACCACAAAGGTTTCCGCGCCGAGATGGAGGTGGCGGGCATCTTCGGGCGGATCGACGACGCCACCACGACGCCGGGGGTGTCGTTCCGGCAGCCGCTCACCTCGACCCAGATCGGCGGCGTCGCCTCGCTCGCCTACACCTTCCACTTCCCGCTCCGCGCGCGGGTGGAGGTGGGCTACGCCTCGGCCGACGACGCGCCGGGCTTTGGCGTGCGGTGGCCCGCCGGCCAGCTCACCGCCCAGAAGGGCGACCTCGACGGGCCGCACTACCGCCCGCCCGACTTCACCGGCGTGAACAACTTCCGCTTCCACCCCGACTACCAGGTCGATCTCATCCTGTGGCGGCGCATCGTCGGGCAGGTGTCCGACGCGGTGTACGTGAAGCCGTCGCTGCGGCTCGGGCCGTTCGGCTCGACGTGGCACCACGCCAGCCTCGAGCTGGCGGCGATCGACTCGCAGGCGATCTACCCGCAGACCGCGCCGGGGCAGGACACGAACCTGGGAATCGAGTTCGACCTCCTCGGGCGCTACCGCTACGAGGCGGGCTTCGAGGTGGGGATCGGCTACGGGGTGCTCCTGCCCGGGGCCGGCTTCCGCAACCTCGGCCTCGGGCTGGACCCCAAGCCGGCGCAGGCGCTGGAGGTGATCCTGGCCTACCGGATCTGACGATGATGCGACCGCACAAAAACGACGCGATTCATGGCGCAGATGCACCAGGCCGGCGGAGATTCGTGATGCGAGCGCACCACGCTCTGCTCGCACCGCTCCTGCTCGCCGCCGGCTGCTTCGGCGGGGGCGGGCTGCCCGACGCGGGCGACGACGGCGCGCTCACGACCGGCGCCCCCGACCTCGCGCCGCTGTGCAGCGGCAACAACGACGGCGTGATCGAGCGCGGCGAGCTGGCCTTCCCGGTCGGCCTCTCGGTCAGCTACCTCGTCAACCCGGCGGGCACGACGGCGGCGGTGAACCCCGACGGCACGATGGGCGCGGACGGGCTGGAGTGGGACCTCTCGTCGACCGCGGGCGAGGTGCACCAGCTCACGATCGAGAGCGTCGCCGACAAGTGGTTCGCGGCGCACTTCCCCGACGCGACCTACGCCACCACCACCGACGTCGCCTCGGGGACGCTCGGCGTGTTCAAGGTGACCGACGAGGCGCTGCTCCTCCTCGGCTACGCCTCGCCCGAGCAGGGCCGGACGCTGCTCGTCTACGACCAGCCGGTGGCGACGCTCCACTTCCCGGTGCGGCTCGGCGACGCCTGGGTCACCGGCGCGACGATCAAGGGCGGCACGCTCGAGGGGACGCCGTTCGCCTCCCGCGACACCTATCGCATCTCCGTCGACGCGCGCGGCGCGGCGGTGCTGCCCTACCTCCGCTTCCCGAACACGCTGCGCATCCACGTCGAGCTGTCCGAGGCGCTGCCCGGCGGCCAGAGCGTGCTGCGCATCCAGCACCTCTTCTTCCACGAGTGCTACGGAGAGCTGGGGCGGATGGTGTCGCAGACGGGCGAGACCGATCCGTCGTTCCAGCAGGCGGCGGAGTTCCGGCGGCTGGCGCTATAGCGTCGCGGGCGCGTCGAGCGCACGCAGCGCCATCTCGCGCGCGAGGGCGAAGGCGCGCGGGCCGCGAGCGAGGTGGAACGGCGAGAGCCGTGGCAGCGACGGCTCGTGCAAGAGGTGGAGGCGCGGGCGATCGGGCACGCCGTTCTGCGACGGCGTGAAGCGGCGCCACGGCGAGTTCGCCGGCAGGTGGTGATACAGGACGCGCGCCCCGGGCGAGGCGGCGCCGATGCCGGCGCGATCGGAGATGCCGCCGTCGAGCAGGCGGCGGCGCCCGAGCACCACCGGCTGGAACATCAGCGGCACGCTGCACGAGGCCCGGATCGCGGGCGCGAGGTCGCCCTCGGCGACAGGGCAATCGCATCAAATCCTCGGTCGTCGCGCCCCTGGTGCCCGGCGGCTGAAGCCGCGGGCAACCTGTCCGGAAAGCCTGCCTTCGCAGGCTGCAGAATCGGAGAGGCACCGATGCCCCCGCCG
>JAJXSP010000119.1 GCA_021784515.1 Myxococcales bacterium
TGCCGCACCGAGCACATGTTCTTCGAGCCCGAGCGGATCCTCGCCGTGCGCGAGATGATCCTCGCCGACGACACCGCCGGCCGTCGCCGCGCCCTCGAGAAGATCCTGCCGATGCAGCGGGGCGACTTCGAGGCGATCTTCCGCGCCATGGTCGCGGAGCGACCCGGCAGGGAGGGGGGCCCCGGCGGCTCCGCCGACGGGGGAGGGCGGCACGCCCTCGGGGATCGACACGGGCTGCCCGTGACGGTCCGCCTGCTCGACCCGCCGCTGCACGAGTTCCTGCCGCACACCGAGGCCGAGATCCGCGCCGTCGCCGCCGAGCTGAAGGTCGATTTCCAGGCGGTGAAGCGCAAGAACGAGCTGCTTCACGAATTCAACCCGATGCTCGGCCACCGTGGCTGCCGCCTCGCGATCACCTACCCCGAGATCTACGAGGTGCAGGTGCGCGCGATCATCGAGGCGGCCTGCGCGCTCGTCCGCGCCGGGGAGCCGGTGAATCCGGAGATCGAGATCCCGATCGTCGGCCACCCGAAGGAGCTCGGGATCATGCGCGCGCTCGTCGAGCGCACCGCCGCCGAGACGATGGCGCGGGAGAAGGTGCAGGTCGCGTACGAGGTGGGCACGATGATCGAGCTGCCGCGGGCCTGCGTCGCCGCCGCGCAGATCGCCGAGCACGCCGACTTCTTCTCCTTCGGCACCAACGACCTCACGCAGACCACGCTCGGCGTCTCGCGCGACGACGCCGGCCGCTTCCTGCCCGCCTACGTCGAGCAGGGCATCTACCCGGCCGACCCGTTCGTGGCGATCGACCGCGACGGCGTCGGCGCGCTCATGAAGCTGGCGATCGCCGGCGGCCGCGCGACGAAGCCGCACCTCGAGATCGGCATCTGCGGCGAGCACGGCGGCGAGCCGTCGTCGGTGGAGTTCTGCCACCAGATCGGCCTCGACTACGTGAGCTGCTCGCCGTTCCGCGTGCCGATCGCGCGCCTCGCGGCGGCGCAGGCGGCGCTGCGGAAGTAGCGCGGGGCCCCCGCCGCCCGACCGATCGCCCGGTCCGGGAACATTGCCCGCGGGGCGCGTCCGGCTATAGTGCCCGCATGAGCGCGTCCGATTCACGGCCCTCCCGACGCCCGGTGTCGCAGCGAGCGACGGCGCCCGCGCACAACCTCGGCGATCTCACGAAGCTTTGCGATCCCTACACGCCGCTGCAACCCGAGGAGAAGGCGCTCCACGAAGATCTCGCGCCGACGCGCGGCGGCAACCGGCTGGACAAGATCGTCCGGAACATCCGGCGTGCAGGGGGAACCCCGACGCTCCACTTCCTCACCGGACATCTCGGCAGCGGCAAGACCACCGAGTTGCTCGCGATGAGCCAGCGCCTCGCCCGGCGGGACGAGCAGGGCGAAGCGCTCCATGTGCTGTTCGTCGATGCAGACGCGATGCTCGACCAGGCCGACGTCGAGCTGGAGGATCTGCTGGTGGCGGTCTGGCACGTCGTCGCCGCGCATTCGTCATCGGCGGCGGAGAAGGCCCTTTCGCCGATCTGGCGCGACCAGATCAAGAAGACGATCGACGACACGAAATTCCACTTCCCATCTGCTCTGATCTCCGCGCTGCCGGAGCTCTTGAGCTTCCTGCGGCGCGCGCCCAGCGAGGAGCGGAAGAAGCTACGCGGCGCCATCGGCTCCGTGTCGGGTGCCTTCATCCGCGGGCTCAACGAGTCGTTCGAAGTGTTGCGATCGAGCGACGGAGACGTGGCCGAAGTCGCCATCCTCATCGACAACCTCGAAAAGCTGAACCCGGTCGATCGGGCCCCCGTCGAGCGGCTCTACCTGGAGCGGATGGTCGCGCTCAAGGAGCTGGACGTTCACCTCGTGATCACGGTTCCGCTCTACCTCGTGTACTCGGCGGCCGGCGCTTCGCTGACCGCGCTCTATGGCGGTGAGGTGGTGACGCTGCCGATGGTGAAGGTGCGGAAGTCGCGCGCGCAAGGGGGCGGCGATCACGAGGACGGAGTCGAGTTGCTCGCCGAGCTGCTCGAGCGGCGCGTCGACTTCGCGCAGCTGTTCGAGGGGGGGCACGAAGCGGCCCGCGAGATCGCCCGCCGCAGCGGCGGTTGTATCCGCCACGCGCTGCGCCTCGTCGTCGGCGCGGCGAACGAGTGCGACGACCCCCCGGTGCCTCGCACTGCGGTCGACCGCGCGACCACGATCCTGCGGGGGGACTTCGAGCGCGCGCTGCCCGAGTCGTTGATTCCCGCGCTCCGGCGCATTCAGGAGGAGAACCGGTTTCCCACGGATCTCGACGAGAACCAAAAGCGCGACCTGCTGCGCCATCTGATCGTCCTCGAGTACCAGAACGGCGATCCGGAACCCTGGTGGGCGGTGCATCCGCTCGTCTTGCAATGCCGCAAGTACCAGCAGGGGGCCTGACTGCCGGAGGGGGACCGCTCGCGACGCTGACGCCGGAGTCCGAGCAGAACCTGGAAGCACTGCGCCGCGCGATCCGACGAAGCGCCTGCTTCGGGATCCACGTCATCCTCGTCGCGCCAGAGGCTCGCCGCGAATTGATCCGGCGGTTGCATCTGTGGTCGGGCGATGGCGGTCTGCCCTCGCTGCGCTTCCTTGACGAGGGCGACGAGGCCGAGCGGTCGGTGATGGCGCTGCTCGAAGGGAGCGCCCTCGACGAAACCATCCCCGGATTGGTGCTTCCCGACGTCGATGTGCTGTTCGATACAGGTCGCGCGCTCGAGGCGCTCAACATGGCGCGGGACCGGCTGGCCAGCCTCGTCGGGGGGCCGCTGCTGCTGGTGGTCGGAGACGAGCAGGCAGCGGAGCTGGGGCGACGGGCGCCGGACCTCTTCGACGTCCGGGCGACGACGACCGAGGTCACGGCGGAGCGGTGGGCGCTCGACCTTCACCAGCCCTGGGCGATGTCGCCGCGGTCGGATCGCATCCCGGCGGTCGCCGAGACGCGCGAGCGGGCGGCCCGGCTGCGGGCGATCGAGCAGCAGGCGCCCGATACGCCTCGCGGGTTCCTGGTCGACGGGTGGCTCCGTCTCGCGGATGACTTCCGCCTCGCGCGCGAGCTGGGCGAGGCCGAGGAGGCCGCGCGTGCCGCCCTGCGCCTGGCGGCCTCGATGGAGCCGCCGTATCTGTCCGGTGAGGCGTGGGCCCTCCTCCTGCTTGGGGCCGTAGCCGGGGAGCGCGAACAGACGCTCGGGCAGCGCGAGTTTCTTGAACGAGCGGCCGCGTTGTTCCGGCGGGCGAACGACCGGACGGGTCTGGCGAACGCCCTCCACCAGCTCGGCCGTGTCGCAATCCGTACCGGCGATCTCCGTCGCGCCAAGACCCTGCTGCGCGAGTCGCTCGACCTCTTCAAATCCGCCGGACCCTCCGAGAACCTCGCAGGGGTTCACTTCGACCTGGGGCGACTCTTCGTGGCGACCGGGCGGAGACGCGACGCCGAGCGGCATCTGCAGGAAGCGCTCGCGCGCAGCCGGCGGGACGGCAATCCGATACACATCGGGAATACCCTCGGCAGCCTCGGCGAATTGCTGTTGCAACGGGAGCGCACCGTGGAGGCCGAAGCCCGCTTCCGCGAGGCGCTGGAGCAGCACACGGCGGCGGGGGACGTCGTTGGCCAGGCCATCGACCTGGCGAACATCGCGCGAGTGAAGGCGGCGGCGGGCCAGCCGTCCGAGGCGGAGTCGAGCTACCTCCGCGCCATCGAGCTGGCCCGGCGGGGCAATGCGCTGCCGACGCTCGCGCTCGCACTCAGCGCGCTGGCCGGGCTCCTCGAGTCGCAGGGCCGCGCCGACGAGGCGGCCCGCTACCGCGACGAGGCCCGCCCGATCGAGGAGCGCCTCACGGCCCCGCGCGGCGATTGAGAACTGCCCGCGGCTACTTCGCTTCGAGGTAGAGAACCGGGTCGGTGGCACCGCCGGACCGAGCGAGTGGTATGCGGAGAAATCACCCGGACACACCATGTCGGGCGGCGGTGCGAGGTCCGGGCGCTCGACGAGATCCGGCGGCACGTGGAGGTCGGGCGGGGCGGCGAGATCGACGCGCGCGCCGGCGTCGACCGGCGAACCGAGATCGCCCGTCCCGAGGTCGCGCGGCCGGCCAAGGTCGGGGATTCGGGCGAGATCGAGGGACGTTGCGAGATCACTGAGTAACTTCTCAATAACCGGTGGCAACAACCGAGTTGAGGGTGGCTCGGGTGTCGATCGGAGCCGGCGTCTGAGGGCGCTCCGCCGCGTCCGCGCGGCGGATGCCAGCCCGAAGCCGAGGCGCCTGTCCGACCGCGTCTGCGCGGGCGGCTAAGGTGCCGTCCGGCGGAGAGCGACACCCGAGCCGCCCGGCATTGCCTGCCACGACTTCTTGAAAAGCTACATCACTGACCGTGACGGGCGGAGCGAGATCCGAGGCCGCCGCATCGACGGCCGGAGAGGGATCGACCGGACGGCCATCCTTGCTACCGCCGTCATCGGGCAGCGGGAGCGGTCCCCCGCAGCCCGTGCCCAGCGCGGCCGCCAACCCCACAAACACGATGGACCAGCGCGCGAGGCACATGCTCGCCATGTTACCCCCCGGGGGCCGGGCGTTCATTCGCCTCCGCGAAGCTCTCGAGGAAACCCGGATCTGCTCCGCTCTGTTTCGGAAGCGCCCCAGCCAGACCCAGGTCTTCCCCGACCTGTTCCGGAAGCGCCCCAGGCAGACCCAGGTCTGCCCCGACCTGTTCCGGAAGCGCCCCAGCCAGACCCGGGTCTGCCGTGCACCTCTTCCGGAAGCGTTCCCCCCACACCCAGGTCGACCTTCGCCGCGGTTCCACCCACGCCGCGACGGCGCGCTCCGCAGGGGTCGGCCCCGCCCAACCTTCGAGCCACCGTGAAAAAATTGACGCGCCCACCGATCGCTCGTAGCTTCAGCGGAAGTCCACCGCCTGGGATGGAGGTGCCGATGATACGCGACACGGACGTGCAATCGATGGTCGAGCTGCCGCAGCTCGACGCGGTCTCGGGGGCGGCGCTGGCCGTCGAGCTTTTGACGCGGGCGAAGGCGGAGAAGAAGCTGCCGCCCCGCCTCGCCGACCTGCGCGACGACCTCGCCGAGTGCTCGGACCACCTGCAGATCGCGCTCAGCCAGGGGCTCGCGCCGGCGATCGACGCGGGCTCGCAGCGCGCCGCCGACCGCCGCGAGAAGCTGGCGTGGTCGGCCGCCTCGAAGTGGCTCGCCGGGCGGGTCGCGCTCCACCCGCGCAACGACGCCGTCGCCAAGAAGGTCGCCGCCGCGAAGCAGCTCCAGTCCACGCTGTTCGGCGAAGGGCTCACGTGGCTGCGCCTGCCGTTCAAGCAGGAGTGGGGGGAGGCCGATCGCCGCCTGCGGAAGGTCGAGGACGATCGTCTCTCCGCCACGTTCGCGCTCCTCGGGGGCGACGACTTCCTCGCCGAGCTGCGCGAGGCGCACTCCGCCTTCGGGGCCGAGCTGGGGATCACCGCCGTCAAGCCCGAGGCGCCGCCGAAGCCGGCGCCCGAGGTGCGCGCCCACCTCGACACCGTGCGGGCGGCGATCAAGGAGTACGTCTTCCAGGCCGTCGCGCACGTCGACAAGCGCCACCCGGCGACGAAGGAGCTGTCCGATCGGCTCCTCAAGCCCTACCGCGAGTGGCAGTCGAAACCGCGGGCGAGCGAGGCCGCACCCCCAGCGCCGCCCGCGCAATCGACCGGCGCCGGCCAGTAGCCTGGGGCCGGCCCGCCACGCCTGTTGACCCCGCCCCCCTGCTCGGGCAACCTTGCGCGCCGATCCCGGACCTAACCGGTCGTCACGCGATGCCCAACTCCTCGTTCGTGTTCGTCCTCGCGCTCGCCGCCTCCGGGTGCGCAACCGGTGTTCCGCCGGGGCCCTGCGAGCAGTTCCAATCGGGCTCCAACATCAGCGAGCCGTGCCAGGAGCAGCTCTACTTCCCCACCGGGATCGCCATGGACACCGACGGCGACGTGCTCTACGTGACGAACTACAACGCCGACCTCCGCTACTCCGGGAGCTCGGTGCAGAGCATCGACGTCGCGCACTACGCCTGCGTGCTGGAGTACGTCCGCACCGGCATCATCAGCGATGCGTGCAAGCGGCAGCAGCAGCCGATCTTCACCGACCCCGCCGGCAGCCAGCGCGTCGTCGGACTGGGCGACGACCTGTCGGGGCAGCCGGGCGCGCCCGCCGATGCCATCCGCGCCGCGTGCCCGCTGCAGCCCCCGCTGCGCCTCGACCAGAAGGCCGGCGCGCCGCCCTGGCTGGAGGTCAACACGCTCGTCGCCGCCGAGGCCGCCTGCTGCACCTTCGACCTCCTCGACCCGAACATCATCGAGTGCGACGAGCGCCCGTTCATCACCTCGGCGGTGAAGACCGGCAACTTCGCCGGCACCATCCGGGTGCAGTCGTTCCCGACGCCGCCCGCCACCATGACCACCCGGCTGGCGCTGCCGATCGGTCCGAGCACACCGTGCCCCCCGGGCACCTCGCAGGTCGCCGGCACCGACGACACCTGCGCCGGCCCCGCGCCCGCCGACCGCCGCCTGTGGCTCCCGGTGCGCGGTGACAATTCGCTCACCTGGATCGACGTCGACAAGCCCTACCGCGGCGGCCACGCGGGCAGCCCCACGCCGTCGGTGGCGCGGCTCGCGTGCACCGATCCCGGCAACAGCCCCGGCTCCGGCCGCCTGGACTCGTGCAACGGCCAGCGCATCACCGTGCGCGACTTCCACAACCCCGTGCACCCCAACGGCACCTGCGCCTTCGACGTCGACTGCCCGCAATACTCGACGTGCGACACGTCGCTCAACGTCTGCTCGGTCCTGCCCATCCCGCAGGATCCGTTCGGCCTGTGGCTCGACGAGGGCGAGGGGCTGCAGTGCGATTCGAGCGGCGCCAACTGTCGCGCGTCGCACTACTCCCACCTCCTCGTGACGCACCTCCAGGGCGGCGAGGTCACCTTGATCAACGCCGGCGCCTTTTCGCCCATCTCCACCGCCGAGCAGCCGCCGCCCGTCGAACCGATCGTGCTCGACGTGCGCACGAACTTCTTCACTGCCGACCCCACCACGGGGAACTTCGGCGGCTTCGCGGTGGCGCCGCTCACCCCCGGCGACCCCAACTCCTTCTGGTTCGTCACCAGCCGGGTCAATGCCACCATCGGGGTGTTCCGGGTGAGCGACGAGGAGCTGGTGCTCCCGACGGTGGGCTTCTCGCTGTTGGGCGGCGCCTACGGCACCGGCGACGACGTGCGCGACATCCAGGTCCAGCCCGACGGCACGCGCGCCTTCCTCATCGACAACCACCCGCCGACGGTGTTCACCCTCGACACGCGGCCGCTGCTCCAGGGCGGCCAGCCGGTGGGCACGCCGACCGACCAGGTGACCGACATCGTCGACGTGTGCCTCGGTCCGTCGCACCTCCAGCTGCGCCAGTTCACCGTGCCGGGCGCGCCGGGCGAGCCCGACGCCGTCGCCACGCGCCTGTACGCGGTCTGCTTCACCGACGGCCAGGTGTGGGTGGTCGATCCCGACGAGCGGATCGTCACCGCGCGCATCTCGGTCGGCGCCGGGCCGAACGACATCGCCTTCAACTTCCCCTCGCCGGCGGGCTCCCCGCTTCGGGGCTACGTCACCAACTTCACCGACTCGACGATCGCGGTGATCGACCTCGAGCCCGGCAGCCCGACCGAGAACCGCGTCATCGGGCGCATCGGGATCACGTCGCCGCCGTTCACGCCGCCCTCCGACAACACCACCGGCGCGCTCCTATGAGCGACCGCCCCATCTTCGTGGTCGCCCTCGTCGCGGCGAGCTGCAACGCCGTGACGGTCCAGACGCCCACGCGCAGCCTCGACCGGCCCTCCGACGTGTCGCTCGTCTGCGCCACGTGGATCCAGCTCCCCGACGAGACCGCGCCGCGCCTGCACACGCTGCCGCTCACCTCGGACACCGGGCGCCCGCCGTGCGACGTGCCCGATCCGAACCAGATCGGCGCGCCGCCCAACCCCAACGCCGTGCTGACCGACGTCACGGGGAATCCGCACACCCCGCAGCTGTTCGTGCTCTCCAGCAACACCAGCCGCGGCGAGCTGGCGCTCAACACCATGGAGCCGGGCGGCTGCGACCCGGGCGCCACTCCGCCGACGACGTGCTCGCCCGGGATCGGCTGCGACGAGAACAACCGGCTGTGCAATGCCATTCTCAACCAGCTCTCCTACGAGGGCGCGCAGATCATCGACCTCGATCACCAGGCGCCCGGCTACGGCTTCGTGCCGATCGGGAACCTGCCGCAGCACCTCCGCGCCACCGACGACGGCTGCGCGGCCGTGGCCGCCAACGCCGAGGGCTGCGATCTCTCGGTAGTCGACATGTACGGGCTGCTCGCGGTGCAGGTGGGCGATCGGCCGCAGCCGCAGTTCCTCACCTCGCTGGTGCGCCACGTGACGCCGCACGTCTCGCTGCCGGGCGGCGGGCGGCGCGACCTGTTCGCCCGACCCACGTGGATCGAGCTGTCGCCCTCCACCACCGATCTCGGGCTGCGCGCCCACGGATCGGTGCTGGCCGCCGACGAGGCGAGCTGCGGCGCCGCCCACTACCGCGCGATGGTGGCATTCCCCGCCTGCGAGCTGGTCGCGGAGATCGACCTCGCGACGGGCGAGCTGACCCAGGCGGTGCGCGTGACCCGCGACGGCGCCTCCGTGGTGTCCGATCTCTCGGCGATCTCCTGCCCGGTGGAGTGCGCGGGCGTGCCGGCGCCGGCCCCGCCCGATCTCGGCGGACCGATCGCCGCCGTCCCGCCCGACGCCGCGACCCCCCCGAGCGATGGCGGCGGACCGATTGACGCCGCCGTTCCCGCCGCGGGAGCCGTGGTCGCCGATGGTGGGGGCGCCGACGGAGAGGCCGCTTCCGCCGGCACTCCGCCGCTGGTGCCCGCCGCGCAGGGCTACCCCGCGACGTTCGCCCTCACCGCCGACGGGGCGGCGCGGACGCTCATCGTCGGCGACGCGGCCTCCGATCGCCTGACGTTGGTCGCGCTCGGCGACGCGGATCGCTTCGGCGCCGTCTCCGCGCTGGCGCTCGCCCCGCGCACCGACGGCGTGCTGGTCGTCCGCGCCTCGCCGCGCCTCGACTTCGGCGGCGGCCGCACCATTCGCTATCTCTACGCCGCGGCGCGCGACCGCAGCGTCCGGGTCGTGGATCTCGACGAGCTGCGCGAGTGCGAGACCAACCCCGACCCGCGCATCATCAACTCCCTGTTCCCGATCGCGGACGCCTCGGGCGCCGTGAAGAACGCTCCTGCCGACGTGGCGTGGAGCCTCCGCTGCGTGGAGATCGGCGACCCGACGCAGCCGCGCGCGCCATGGGCGCTCGGGCCGGGCATCGCGCTTCCCGGCGGCTCGCTCCCCGCCGACGTGGCGTTCGTCCACCCGCCCGTCCCGGTCCCCGATCCGGTGAACGGCGGCCCGGAGGCGAACCCCAGGCTCCTCGTCGGCGACTTCGCCTGGATCGTCGACTCGTCGGGGCACGCCGACGCGGTGAACCTGAACGACCAGTGCCCGCAGCCCAACATCACCACGCCGCCCAGCGGCGTGACGCTCGACACCGGCTGCATCCCGGCCAACTTCGCGCCGTCGGTGAGCCTGGCGGCCGCCAACCTCGCCCACCCGATCCCGGTGGCGATGGACTTCGCGCCGAACCAGATCCGCTCGGCGACGACGCGCTTCGACACACCGAGCGGGCCGGCCGATCCGATCGGCGCCCCGCGCCTGCCGGATCTGCCGACGGAGACCGTGCTCGGGGTCTCCGTGGACCTCACCAACGGGGACGTGTTCGGGCTGTGCAACGTGCCGGGCGCCGGCGCCTCCGGCGGCGCCGACGGGGGCGTGCCCGCCGGCGGCCAGGGCTTCGGCGCGTGCGCACCGGCTCCCGCGGCGATCGAGGTGAACGGGGCCTACGCGGTCGGCGGGCTGGTGAGCTTTCCCGATCCCTCGACGGTGCGCTCCGAGAACTGGACCTTGTCCTGGGAGGGCCCGCTCGACGCGTGGCGCCTCGCTCCAACCGCGACCGGGTCCGTGGTGGGGAGCACGCTGCGCGACCCAAGCGGCGTGTTCTGCAAGAACGACGTGCGGGGGCGCGATCTCGCCGCCGGCAACGCGGGCGACAAGCTGTACCTCATCGGGTGCGTCGACGACACCGGCTGCGGCCCCGAGCAGCAGTGCTACATCGATCCGTCGGCGCTCGACCCGGTCCACGGCATGTGCGTGCCGCGCGATCCGGCCGGGTTCCTGCGCGCGCAGAACGATTGCAAGCCGTGGCTGCAGGCGATCCGTCGCTACCGCGTCGCGCGCGCCACCTCCGACGCGCTCTCGCTCGAGGAGATCGACGAACCCGAGAACCTGATCGATGCGGTCGAGTGCGCCACCGACGCCGACTGCGCCGGCGTGACGGTGCCGTCGCCGTTCGACACGGTGTCGGGGACGGCGCTGCCGACGCAGTGCCTCGACTCGGGGGCGGGCGTGCGGCGCTGCCTGCGCGCCTGCTCCACGACGGCGAAGGACACCGGCTCGCTGTGTGGCCCGGGCTTCATGTGCCAGCCCTCGGCGCTCGGTGACGAGCGCTGCATGCGGGCGAAGCTCCCCCCCGCCGACGAGACGCTCGTCGCGGAGTGCTTCCCCGGCCTCGAGCCGTACGAGGTCCACGCCGGCGACGCCTTCGCGGTGCACGGCGACGTCACCGTGCTCTCGACGCCCGAGGCGGTCGGCCCGGCGGGCGAGTGCGTCGCCGCGCCGCTCCAGAACCCGGGGACGCGCCTGCTCGCGCCGCGGATCCCGATGCCGCTCTCGCGCGACCCGGCGAAGGACGGGCTGCCCGACTGCGGGCTCCCCGATCCGACGACGTGGCTCGGCCCGCTCCCCCCCGGCGACGCGGCGACGGCGAACACCTGCCGCCTCCTGCCGGCGAACGATGACGGCTCGCGGATCTACCTTCGCTACCAGAACCCGGCGCTGATTACCGTGCTCCAGGTCCCGGTGCGTGAGCTGGCTAGCGGCGGCGTGCAGATCTTCGACGGCGGAGTCGGGGACGGCGGCGCGGTGGACGGCGGCGTGTCGCCCGCGACCACGGCGCGCAGCGAGGTCCCGGGCGAGGCGACCGTGCTCATCTTCCCCGTCGTCGGCGGCTTCCTGCCGCTGGTCGGCACGCTCGGCACCGACGTGCTGGCGCAGGAGCCGCGCGCCGCCCAGGTCGCGCCGGACAAAATCAGCGTCTTCGTCGTGGACGAGGGCCGCCAGAGCATCGCCACCGGCCTGCGCGGTCAGATCATCCGGTTCCTCACCGGCCTGCAGACCTCCGATCCTCAGTTCCTGATCCGCTGAGAGCCCTCCGCTCGACGGAGAGCGACCGCCCGCCGGGGGAGGGATCACACCTCGTCTGGGAAGCACAGCCCTTGTCAAGTCGATTTTTTTAGAAAATAATTTGACTGCCACGAGGATGCGACCTACTCCTACATGTGGGACATGGCAGGCATTCTGAGATTCGGAGCGGTCACCATGCGCGACCTCGAGCGTTGGAAGGACAAGGTGGAGCTGTCGCTCGACGGGCGGCAGATCTTCTTCCTCTTCTTCGGCAGCGCGGTGGCGGCGTGCGTGCTGTTCGTCTCCGGGATGATGGTCGGGAAGCGAATCGAGCGGCGCGCGATCGTGTCGACGTCGCAGGGTGGGGCGGAGGATCCGCTGGCAGCGCTCGACCAGCTCGCCACGGCCGACGACGACGACGGCCTCACCTTCCACCAGACGCTCGCCGCCGCCGATCACCACGCCGGCAGGCGCGACGACAAGCGCGTCGAGGCGCCGAAGCCCGAGGCGCCGAAGCCCGAGGCACTCGCCGCCGCGGTGGCGAAGCCCGACGCTGCGAAGCCCGTCGCCGCGAAGCCCGACGCTGCGAAGCCCGCCGCCGCGAAGCCCGTCGCCGCGAAGCCCGTCGCCGCGAAGCCCGTCGCCGCGAAGCCCGTCGCCGCGAAGCCCGTCGCCGCGAAGCCCGACGCTGCGAAGCCCGTCGCCGCGGCCGCCGCGAAGCCCGAGGCGCAAAAGCCCGGCAAGCCGGCCGCGCCCGCCCAGGCGGCTCCGGCGAAGCAGGCGCAGAAGGCGCAGAAGCCCGCCGGCAAGGTCGAGCACTTCACGCTGCAGCTCTCGGCGTTCCCGGACAAGGGCGAGGCCGAGGCGTTCCAGAAGAAGATGCAGACCTCGGGCGTCAAGACCTTCGTCGTCACTTCCGAGGTCGCCGGCCGCGGCACCTTCTATCGCGTCCGCACCGGCGACTTCTCGACCTTCGCCGCCGCCTCCGACGCCCTCGCCGACGTCAAGCGCAAGCAGCACGTCGAGGCGATGGTCGTCAAGCACTGACCGCGCGCACCGGGCGTTCGGCAGGGCGCAGCACGGGGACGGCGAAGCACGGGGACGGTCCTTACAAAGAGCAGCCCGGGGACGATTCTTCCCCGGTGACTTTCGCTCCTTCTTCGAACGGCCTCCGCCGACCGAAAGTCACTTCGTAAGGACCGTCCCCATGTAGACTCGCGCGGGCGATGGCCTCGGCGCGCCCCGAAGAAACGCCGCTCATGCGGCAGTACCTCGAGACGAAGCAGCGCTACCCGGGCTGCGTCGTCTTCTTCCGGGTCGGTGACTTCTACGAGGTCTTCTTCGACGACGCGGTCACCGTCGCGCGCGCCATCGATCTCACCCTCACCAGCCGCGACAAGGGCGCCGAGAACCCGACGCCGATGTGCGGCGTCCCGCACCACGCGGCGCGCACGTACCTCGCGAAGCTCGTCGAGAAGGGGTTCAAGGTCGCGGTCTGCGATCAGGTCGAGGACCCGCGCCTCGCCCGCGGGATCGTCAAACGCGAGGTGACCCGCGTGGTGACGCCGGGCGTGGTGCTCGACGAGGAGCAGCTCGACGCGCGCGCCGGCTGCTACCTCGTGGCGCTCGCGCCCGACGGAGGGCGCGGGCGCATCGGGCTCGCGTACCTCGACGTCTCGACGGGCGAGTTCGGCGCCGCCGAGGTCGGCCCGGCCGCGATCGACGACGAGCTGGCCCGCCTCGCGCCGCGCGAGCTCTTGCTGCCTCCGGGCGCGCTGCCCGAGCTGCGCGCGCGAGAGAAGGCGACGGTGACGGATTCGCCGCCCTCGACGGACGGTGATCGCGCGCTGCTCGAGGAGGCGCTGCGCACGCCCGCCGCCGAGCTGGGCCTCGATGCGTGGCCGGCCGCCCTCGCCGCGGCGGCGGCCTGCGTGCGCTACGCCCGCGCCACCCAGCCGGTCGGCGAGCGGCCGCTGGCGCGCCTCGCGGTCTACGAGCCGGCGCGGCACCGCGTCCTCGACGAAGCGGCGCAGCGCAACCTCGAGGTGTTCGGCACCATCGCCGAGGGGCGCAAGGAGGGCGCGCTCCTCGGGCTGCTCGACGAGGCGTGCACCGCGATGGGCGGGCGCCTGCTGCGGCGCTTCCTCGGCGCGCCGCTCG
>JAJXSP010000120.1 GCA_021784515.1 Myxococcales bacterium
GTTCTCCTTCAACAACCCGCAGGGCGCCTGCCCGGCCTGCGACGGCATCGGCGCCAAGCTGTTCTTCGACCCCGACCTGGTCGTCCCCGACGAGACGCTCTCGCTGCGCGACGGCGCGATCGATCCGTGGGAGAAGCGCAACGGCCCCTTCTTCCAGGTCATCCTCGAGGCGCTCGCCGCCCACTACGAGTTCGACATGCTGGCGGCGTGGAAGGACCTGCCCGCCTCCGCGAAGGACGTCTTGCTGCACGGCAGCAAGGGCGCGGAGATCGAATTCTGGTTCGAGCGCAACGGCAAGCGCACCTCGTACAAGAAGGACTTCGAGGGCGTGCTCGAGAACCTCGAGCGGCGGCTGCGCGAGGTCGATCGCAAGCGCCGCGAGGCGGGCGGCGGTGGGGCGGACGGCGACGGCGGGTTCGAGTCGGCGTACGAGGAGTTCCACCGCTACATGAACCAGACGCCGTGCGAGGAGTGCGGCGGCACGCGCCTGCGCAAGGAGGCGCGCTTCATTCGTCTGGGGCCCGACGCTGGCAAGGCGATCAACGAAGTGACTGCGATGCCGCTCCGCCAGGCGCACGAGTTCTTCGCGACGCTGCCGCTCGGCGTGCGCGAGCGGCAGATCGCCGACCGCATCCTGCGCGAGATCCGCGATCGCCTCGGCTTCCTCGTCAACGTCGGCCTCGACTACCTCACGCTCGATCGCACCAGCGCCACGCTCTCGGGCGGCGAGGGGCAGCGCATCCGGCTGGCGACGCAGATCGGGTCGTCGCTGGTCGGCGTGCTCTACATCCTCGACGAGCCGTCGATCGGGCTGCACCAGCGCGACAACGCGCGCCTCCTCGAGACGCTCTACAAGCTGCGCGACATGGGCAACAGCGTGCTCGTCGTGGAGCACGACGAGGAGACGATCCGCGCCGCCGATCACGTGGTCGACATGGGGCCGCGGGCCGGCGTCCACGGCGGGCGCATCGTCGCCGCCGGCACGCCCGCGGAGATCATGTCCTCGACGGGCTCGCTCACCGGCGCGTACCTCTCGGGGCGCAAGTCGATCCCGGTGCCCTCGTCGCACCGCCAGGCGGGCAGCCGCTGGATCGCGGTGAAGAATGCGCGCGGGCACAACCTGCGCGGCGTCACCGCGCGCTTCCCGGTCGGCGTGTTCACCGCGGTCACCGGCGTGTCGGGCTCGGGCAAGTCGACGCTGGTGATCGACACGCTGCTGCGCGAGCTGGAGGCGCGGCTGAACCACGCGCGCGGGCACGCCCCCGAGCCGCACGACGGCATCGACGGCCTGCACCACGTCGACAAGGTGATCGACATCGACCAGTCGCCGATCGGGCGCACGCCGCGCTCCAACCCGGCGACGTACACCGGCGTCTTCACCCCGATCCGCGACCTGTTCGCCGCGCTTCCCGAGTCGAAGACCCGCGGCTACCGTCCCGGGCGCTACTCGTTCAACGTGAAGGGCGGCCGCTGCGAGGCCTGCCAGGGCGACGGCATCCTGCGCATCGAGATGCACTTCTTGCCCGACCTCTACGTGCAGTGCGAGCAGTGCGAGGGGCGCCGCTACAACCGCGAGACGCTCGAGGTGAAGTACAAGGGCGCCTCGATCGCCGACGTGCTCGACATGACGGTGGCGCAGGCGGCCGAGTTCCTCGCCCACGTGCCGAAGGTGCGGCAGAAGCTCGACACGCTGCGCGACGTCGGGCTCGGCTACGTCGCGCTCGGGCAGTCGGCCACCACGCTCTCGGGCGGCGAGGCGCAGCGCATCAAGCTGAGCAAGGAGCTGGCGCGCAAGTCGACCGGGCGCACCGTCTACATCCTCGACGAGCCGACGACGGGCCTGCACTTCGACGACATCCGCCAGCTCCTCGCCGTGCTCAACCAGCTCGTCGAGCAGGGCAACACGGTGATCGTGATCGAGCACAACCTCGACGTGATCAAGACCGCCGACTACGTGATCGACCTCGGCCCCGAGGGCGGCGACGGCGGCGGGACGGTCGTCGCGGCGGGCACGCCGGAGGACATCGCGCGCGCGGCGGCGTCGCACACCGGGCGGTACCTGAAGAAGGTGCTGTGAAGGCGCTCGGCGTCGTCGACTCGTTCATCCTCTTCGCGGTGACGATCGGCCTTTTGGCGACGGCCGGCGGGCTGCTCCAGCAGCGCTTCGGCTTCGCCGGGCTGGCGCTCACCGAAGTGCTGGTGGTCGCGGCACCGACGGTGGCGCTGGTCCTGCGCCGGCGGCTGCGCGCCTCGGCGCTCGGCCTCGCCCTGCCCTCCTTCCGCGCGCTCGCGGGCGCGGCGCTCGTCGGCGCGGGCGGCTTCTACCTCGTCGCCGCGGTGGTCGAAGGCGCGATCGAGCGCGTCGTGCCGCTGCCGCCGGAGGTGCGCGACCAGCTCGCGCGGCTGATCGTGCCGCCGGGGGGACCACGCCCGCTCGCCCTCGACCTCGCGGTGCTGGCGCTGCTGCCGGCGGCGTGCGAGGAGCTGCTGTTCCGGGGAGCACTGCTCGGCGCCTGGCGGCGCGCGGGCGCGGTGGCCGCCGTCGGTGGCGCGGCGCTCGCCTTCGGCGTGTTCCACCTCTCGATGTACAAGCTCCTGCCGACCTTCGCGCTCGGCCTGCTCGCCGGCGCGCTCGCGCTGCGCTCGGCGTCCGTCGTCCCGGCGATGGTGTTCCACGCGGTCAACAACGGGCTGGTGGTGCTGCTCGTGCGCGCGGGGATCGAGGACCCGCCCCCGCCGACGGGGCGGCTGGGCGCGGCGCTCTGCGCGGCCTCGCTGCTGGCGGTGGCGGGCGGGATGCGCCTCGCCGCCCCGCGTCGCGCTCCCGCGCGCGCTGGAAAAGTCAAGCCCTGATTGTCCGAGCGCCCGCCGGCGCGCGAAAAAACTTGTGAGTGCGCGTCCACGAGCGCGCCCTTCCTGTGTTGCCCGATACCAACCGTTGCCGGCACCGGCGGCGTCTGCTAGCGTCGGGCCATGCTCGGCAAGACGGTGCAGGACGACAAGCGGGCCCTCTGGTACCTGAAGAAGATCCCCCTCCTGGCCGACCTCGGCGCCGACGCCCTCCAGCGCCTCGCCGAGAAGGTCCAGCTCCACGAGGTCCGCCGCCGCCGCGTCGTGTACCTGCCGGGCGACCCCGGGCAGTCGGTGTTCTTCATCAACGGCGGGCGCGTGAAAATCTCGAAGGTGACACGCGACGGCAAGGAGCTGACCCTCGCCTACCGCGGCCCCGGCGACGTCTTCGGCGAGCTGGTGCTGATCGACGGCGGGCCGCGCGAGGAGATGGCCGAGGCGATGGAGAACGCGCTCATCACCGAGGTGGAGCGCGGCGAGTTCGAGCGCCTCGTGCAGCGCGAGCCGATGGTCGGCTACCGCCTCACGAAGATCGTCGCGGAGCGGCGGCGCGAGGTGGAGAACAAGATCGAGGCGCTCATCTTCAAGGACGTCAACGCCAAGCTGGCCGAGCTGCTCCTGCGGCTGTCGGTCGAGTACGGCGTCGAGGAGCGGCGCGGGACGCTGCTGGCGGTGAAGATCACCCACCAGGAGATGGCGAACCTGATCGGCTCCACGCGCGAGACGGTGTCGCTCACGCTCTCGCAGTTCAAGCGGCGCGACCTGATCGCCACCGACGGGCGCAAGGTGATCCTGGTCGATCGCGAGGGGCTGAAGGCGCTGGCGTGAGGGCTTTGCGCCGACCCTCTTGAGCGCGGCGGGCGACCGGGGCAAAGTAATTGCCCCATGGACCGCTCGCCGATGCTCCGCGCTCTCGCCTGCTCGCTGACCTTGCGCGGCACCGCTGCCGCCGTCGCCGTCGTCGCGCTCGCCGCCTCCGCTCACGCCGAGGACGAGGGCGCCAAGGCGAAAGCCTACTTGCGGGCCGGCATGAAGAAGTTCGATGCCGGCGACTTCCAGGGCGCGCTCGCCGCCTTCAAGCGCGGCTTCGAGCACAAGCCGATCGCCGAGTTCCACTACCGCCTCGCGCAGTGCCACGAGAAGCTCGGCGACGGGGCGGCGGCGGTGAAGGAGTACCGCGCGTTCCTCGAGAAGGCGCCCGACGCGGGCGAGCGGGCGGAGATCGAGAAGTACATCGCCTCCGTCGAAGGCGGCGCGGGCGGCGAGGGCGCCGACGCGAAACCGGCCGCGAAGGCGGACGCGAAACCGGCGCCGAAGGTGGCCCCGAAAACGGCGGCCGCCGTGCCCGCCGCCCAGGTGAAGAACGCGAACCTCCCCGACGCCAGCGGCCGCTGCGTCGAGGGACAACGGAAATCGGTCGCGACGGAGGGGCACTGCTGCTGGCCGGAGCAGGTGTGGAGCGACGACGACTCGATCTGCATCGGCATCCCCCGCTGCCCGCCGGGCTGGGATCGCAAGGACCGCGACTGCGTGCGGAAGGGGCCGGCCTGCCAGGGCGGCAAGGTGGCCCAGGGCGGCCACTGCTGCTGGCCCGAGCAGCTGTGGAGCGACGACGACGGAGCATGCGTCGGCAAGCCCCGGTGCCCGCACGGGACGGCGCTGAAGGCGATGAGCTGCATCCCCGTCCTCGACGAGGACGAGGCGCAGTAGTCAGGGCCCGCTGCGAAATAATCAGCGCAGTCTGGCCGTCGATGCATCCCGGCTGACTTCGTTGCTCCTCAGTTACTTGCCACCAGCAAGCGCCTTCGTCGCGCCTCGCCATCCGGGCGCCTCGGCAGCCATCTTTGCGCAACTTATTTCGCGGCGGGCCCTCAGGGCCCGCTGCGCGAGGGGGCGCGGCGCTCGTCGCCGGCGAAGCGTGCGATCAGGCGGTGCTCGCCGAGCGCCACGTCGCGCGGCACCTCGAGGTCGGCGGCGAAGCGGCCGCTCCCGTCGGTGACGGTCTCGCCGAGCGGGACCGCACGCCCACCGGGGCCGACCAGCTCGATCGCCACGCGGGCGCCGGCGGGGTCGCCGTGCTCGACGGAGAGCCGGCCGCGAACCCGGAGCGGGTCGCCGCGGAAGGCCTCGCGGGCATCGAGGGCGATGGTGAGCGAGGTCGGGGCCGGCGCGGGGGCGTCCGCGTTTTGGGTGCCGTAGCCGTCGGACGTCTCCGGTCGTCTGGGGAGACGGGCTATCGTTTCTTCGCCGGCGTTGGGGGCGGTTGCTGGGCGACCTTGTTGGGGCGCGTCCCCCGCCTTTCGGTTCGCCGTCGCGTTCGCGTTCGCGTTTTCGTTCGCGCTGTCTCGACGGTACGCGGGCGGTTGCGGGAGGCCGTCGGGCCCCTTCGGGACGTAGCGCCGCTTGTGCTCGAGCCCGCGGTCGTCGTGCGGCAGCGGCACGCCGCCGAGGTCGATCCGGCGCCAGCCCACCCTCGGCAGGTGGACCTCGACGAAGGCGTGCAGCTCGTTCTCCACGTAGCGCGTCGGCAGCCCGAGGCCGAGCGCGGTGATCGTGAACGCGAAGGCGCGATGGCGACAGGCGCCCTTCCGGCCGAGCGCGATGTCGAGGTAGGTGGACGGTCCCTGCGGCGGCAGCGCGCCCGGCTCGAAGCCGCGGAACCACGCCACCAGCGCGTCGAGCACGTCGCCAAGCGGCGTGTCGCGCCCGACCCCGATGCGGTCGGCGACCACCTCAGCGCGGCGCTGGATCGCCGGCGGCAGCGGGCTCGCCAGACCCGGCGGCTCGTCGGAGAGCTTCACGCCGCGCAGCGCCGCCCGCAGCTCGCCGCCGAAGTAGCGCTCGGCGCCGTCGCTCCACCACGCCAGGCGGTGGCGCCCCGACGCCGCGCGCGCCATCACGAACAGGTTGTCGGCCGAGTCCCGCGCGAACTCCAGCGAAGGCCCGCGCTCGTCGGGCGCGGCCGCCCGTTCGCCGGCGTCGGCGGCGATCCGGTGCGCGAGCAGGCGCGAGTCGGCCGCCACCGACGGCAGCGGCACCCAGCGCCCGGGCGCGAGGTCCACCACCACCTCGCCCGCGAAGCGATCGCGCCCCGGCCGCGCGGCGAGCCCCTCCTCGATCACAGCGCGCCTCGTGCCGTCGGCGACGTAGAGCGACTCGTCGTCGAGGACCGCGTCGAGGGCGGTCATTCGCTTGAAGGGCGCCACCGCCGGGTCGAACACCTCGTGGTAGACGTGGCGCCCCGGCGGGGGCGCGCCGGTGTCGCGATCCGGCACCACGCGGTCGCGGCGCTCCGGCGGCGCGTCGCCCGGGCGCGGCGGGCCGATCGCCACCACCGGATCGAGCGGCTGCGGCGTGTAGACCGGCTCCTCGTTCTGGGCCAGGCCCGCCGAAGCGGGCTGCTCCAACGCCCGATTGCCGGCGGGCCCCTCGGCCGCTCCCGCCCCGCCGCGCGCCCCGCCAGACCGCGGCGGATCGCCGAGCGGCACGTACTCGTGGATCGGCTCGCCCGCGGGCGGCTCCGCGCGTCCCTCACCGACGGAGACGGCGAGCGCCGACGCCCCGGCCAGGAGGAGGCGCATGCGCGCGGACGATCGCAGCATGGCCGATAGTACGCCGGGCGCGCGCCCGTGCCGCCCCGCCCGACGTCGGGTATAGTGTCCGACCCCATGTCGATCGGCGAAACGCTGCACCGGCGCGAAGCGCCGTCCACCACGCCCTCCTCGGACCCGGCTTCGGCGGCGGTCGGCCCGCCGGCGAGCGAGGTCGATCCCCTCGCCCTCGTCGGTAGCGTGCTGCGGGTGGCCGACATCCCGCAGCAGCGGCGGATCTTCTGCAACCGCAACCTGCGAATGGACGAGATCGACCTGGTCGGCTTCGACATGGACTACACGCTGGCGATCTACAACCAGCGCCAGATCGAGACGCTCTCCGTCGAGTGCACCCTCGAGAAGCTGGTCGGCAAGCGCGGCTACCCCGACGAGATCCTCCGGCTCGACTACGACCCGACCTTCGCCCTCCGCGGCCTGGTGATCGACCGCCAGCAGGGCAACATGTTCAAGATGGACCGCTTCGGCCACGTCGACCGCGTCTATCACGGGCGGCGCAAGCTCGAGAAGGAACAGCGGCGCGAGCTGTACCGCCTCCAGCGCATCCGCCTCTCGTCGGCGCGCTACGCCGCCATCGACACGCTCTTCGCGCTCCCCGAGGCGGTGATGTTCACCCGCATCGTCGACTTCCTGGAGCAACGGCGCGGGCCCGGCGAGAAGGTGCCTTTCGAGAAGCTGTGGCAGGACATCCGCGACTGCATCGACGAGGCGCACCGCGACGAGTCGATGAAGCGGGTGATCAAGGCGCACCTCGACCAGTACCTCGAGCGCGATCCCGAGCTCGGGGCGACGCTCCACAAGTTCCGCTCGGCGGGCAAGCGCCTCTTCCTGCTGACCAACTCCTATTGGGACTACACGAACCACGTGATGTCGTGGCTCCTCGACGGGCAGCTGCCGGCCTATCCGTCGTGGCGCAGCTACTTCGACACGGTGGTCGTCGGCGCGCAGAAGCCGGCCTTCTTCACCGAGAAGCGCCCGTTCATCGAGCTGGACGCCGACGGTCGCGAGCGCGGCCCATCGCCGCCCGAGGACGGCCCGCTCCAGCGCGGCCGAATCTACCAGGGCGGCAACATCGGCGAGTTCGAGGAGCGCGTCTGCGCCGCGGGCGACAGCGTGCTCTACATCGGCGATCACATCTACGGCGACATGCTGCGCGCGAAGAAGGCGTCGGTGTGGCGCACCGCGATGGTGGTGCAGGAGCTGGAGCAGGAGATCGAGGCGGGCCAGCGCATGGCGCCGCAGCTCGCGCGCATCGAGGAGCTGGAGCGGCGGCGCGTCCGTCTCGACTCGGAGCTGATCTACCAGCAGCAGCTGTCGAAGTCGCTGCAGCGGCTCGAGCCGGCAGAGGCGAACCTCCCCGAGGCCACGCTCGAGGCGGCGCGCTGCGAGGTGCGCGACCAGATCGAGCACCTCCGCACGGCGCTGCGCGAGCTGGCGCGCGAGATCAACGCCCTCGAGACGGAGGTGGACCGCACGTACAACCCCTGGTGGGGGGCGCTCTTCAAGGTCGGAGTCGAGAACTCGCGATTCGGGGAGCAGGTCGAGGACTACGCGTGCGTCTACACGAGCCGGGTATCCAATTTCGTCAACTATTCGCCTTTGCGCTATTTCCGGTCCCCGCGGGACCACATGCCTCACGAGCTCTAGGAGCCTGTTCGGCTGTTGGGTAATTGATTTCGTTCGTGGGGCGCTTCCCGTCGACGCTGCGGCCACGCGCGCAGGGTGCGATCGGGCGGACAGATACCTGTCGACCGCGGAAACTCGTCTATCCTCGCGCCATGGCAACGCTCGTCCGCCACGACCTCGTCGCCGATGACGAGATCGACTACGCCGAGGTCGAGGCCCTCTGCCCGTCGGGCGACCAGTGGCTCTGCCGGATCCTGATCCGCCGCCCGCGCGAGGCGGAGTGGTCGGCGATCCTCGAGGGGCAACCGGTCCACCCCGGCGACGCGCTGCGCGTGGTGTGCGTCGACACCCGCGACCCGGCGGCGCTCGAGGCCCTCAACCTGCGCTTCTCGGCGCACTTCTACCCGCGGCTCGCGCCGCGCCCGTGGCCCGACGAGCAGGAGGTGATCGAGGCGCTGCTGCCCGCCGCCGGCGCCTCGGTGCTCGAGGTGTGCTGCGGCGCGGGTCGGGTCACGCCCGCGCTGGCCCGCGACGGCAACCGCGTCCTCGGCTTGGACGTGAGCGCGGCCTGCCTCGCCGCCGCGCGCGCCCGCCATCCCTCGCTCGCCTGGGTCGCCGGCGACGCCGCCGCCCTGCCGCTGCGCGATCGCGCCGTCGACGTCTCGACCTGCTTCGGGAACTCCCTCGGCGTGCTCTTCCGCGGTCCCGGCGCCGCGCTCGCCGAGCTTTTGCGCGTGGCGCGCGACCGGGTGATCGTCGGCTTCCGCGACGCCCCCTGCGCGCGCCGCGATCGCATGCACACCTACTACACCGGCGCCGGTGAGGTGGAGGTGGCGCGCACCTTCGATGGCGACGCGGCCGAGGCGCTCGTCGAGGCGCTCCCTCCCGCCGCGCGCACCCGCATTGCCCACCGTTCGCTCCACGTCGGCGGGCCGCGCCCCTATGGCGGCGCCGCCTTCCACCTCGCGCTTCATCTCCGGGGCGCCGGCTGAAGCGCCTCCGGCGGCCGCTCGCGGCGATTTGCAATCGTTCGAAAATGCGCAGGTATTCGCGATTTCTTAGCACTCTCGTCCGGCGCTTGACAACCCGGGCGGAGTGATTACCCTCGCATCGACTCCGCTCGAAAGGAAGGCAAGATGCCGATCTACGAATACGGCTGCGACGGCTGTGGTCACCGCTTCGAGATCCAGCAGAAGCTGGCGGACACGCCGCTCAAGACCTGCCCGCAGTGCCACCAGGACCAGCTCTCCAAGCTGATCTCCCCGACGGCGTTCGTGCTCAAGGGGAGCGGCTGGTACAAGGACGGCTACAGCGGCAGCAGCACGCCCAAGCGCACCGAGAATCAGGTGACCGATCGCCTGCAGAAGGCGGTCGACGACGACAAGAAGAAGGGCAGCGCGGCGCCGTCGTCGGCTCCGGCCGCCTCCAGCTCGTCGTCGAGCAGCACCCCGCCGGCCGCGAGCGGCGGTGACAAGTCCGGCGCCAGCCCGGCCGCCGCTTAGTCCAGCATCAACCTCTTTCCAGACAACTCAGGGAACGACAGAGGAGGAGATCCGATGAACATCCGTCCGCTCCACGACCGCATCCTCGTCAAGCGCATGGCCGAGCAGGAGCGCACGGCCGGCGGGCTCTACATCCCCGACTCGGCCAAGGAGAAGCCGATCGAGGCCGAGGTGATCGCCGTCGGCAACGGCAAGATCCTCGAGGACGGCACCGTCCGGAAGCTCGAGGTGAAGGCCGGCGACAAGGTCCTGTTCGGCAAGTACTCCGGCTCCGAGGTGAAGATCGGCGGCGAGGAGCACCTGATCCTGCGCGAGGACGACGTCCTCGGGATCATCGAGAAGTAGGAGGCACGACCATGGCAGCCAAAGAGATCGTCTTCAGTCAGGACGCTCGCGCGGAGATCGCGCGCGGGCTCAACACCCTCGCCAACGCGGTGAAGGTCACCCTCGGGCCGCGCGGGCGCAACGTCGTCATCGAGAAGTCCTGGGGCGCGCCGACCATCACCAAGGACGGCGTCACCGTCGCCAAGGAGATCGAGCTCGAGGACAAGCTCGCCAACATGGGCGCGCAGATGGTGAAGGAGGTCGCCAGCAAGACCTCCGACGTCGCCGGCGACGGCACAACCACCGCCACCGTGCTGGCGCAGGCGATCTACCTCGAGGGCGCCAAGCTCGTCACGGCGGGCGCGAACCCGATGGACCTGAAGCGCGGCATCGAGGCCGCCGTCAGCGCGATCTACGAGTCGCTCAAGGCGCAGTCGACCCCGACGAAGGGCAAGAAGGACATCGCCCAGGTCGGCACCATCTCCGCCAACGGCGAGTCGCAGATCGGCGAGCTGATCGCCGAGGCGATGGAGAAGGTGGGCAAGGAGGGCGTGATCACCGTCGAGGAAGCGAAGTCGATGGAGACCACGCTGGACGTCGTCGAGGGCATGCAGTTCGACCGCGGCTACCTCTCGCCCTACTTCGTCACCGACCCGGAGCGCATGGAGGTGGTGCTCGAGGACGCCTACGTCCTCATCAACGAGAAGAAGGTCTCGTCGATGAAGGACCTGCTGCCCGTGCTCGAGCAGGTCGCCAAGAGCGGCAAGCCGCTCGTCATCATCGCCGAGGACGTCGACGGCGAGGCGCTGGCGACGCTGGTGGTCAACAAGCTCCGCGGCACGCTGCACGTCGCGGCGGTGAAGGCGCCGGGCTTCGGCGACCGCCGCAAGGAGATGCTGAAGGACATCGCCGTCCTCACCGGCGGCAACGCGATCACCGAGGACCTCGGGCTCAAGCTCGAGAACGTGACGCTCGGGGACCTCGGCCGCGCCAAGCGCGTGAAGATCGACAAGGACAACACGACGATCGTCGAGGGCGCCGGCAAGAGCGCCGACATCCAGGCGCGCGTGAAGCAGATCCGGGCGCAGGTCGAGGACACCACCTCGGACTACGACCGCGAGAAGCTGCAGGAGCGCCTCGCCAAGCTCGTCGGTGGCGTCGCCGTGATCAAGGTCGGCGCGGCCACCGAGACGGAGATGAAGGAGAAGAAGGCCCGCGTCGAGGACGCGCTCCACGCCACCCGCGCGGCGGTCGAGGAGGGCATCGTGCCGGGCGGCGGCGTCGCGCTCATCCGGTCGCTGCCGGCGCTCGGCAAGCTGAAGCTCGAGGGCGACCAGCTCTACGGCCTCAACATCGTGCGCCGCGCGATCGAGGAGCCGCTCCGCCAGATCGCGCAGAACGGCGGCGTCGAGGGCTCGGTGGTCGTCGAGAAGGTGAAGGCGGGCAAGGGCTCGTTCGGATACAACGCGGCCACCGGCGAGTACGGCGACCTCGTCGCCGAGGGCGTGATCGACCCGACGAAGGTGGTGCGCACCGCGCTCCAGAACGCGGCGTCGGTCTCCTCGCTCATGCTCACCACCGAGGCGCTGATCGCCGAGAAGCCGAAGAAGGAGAAGGCGGCGCCGGCCGGCGGCGGCGGTGGCGGGATGGGTGGCATGGGCGGGATGGGCGGCATGGGCGGGATGGGCGACGACTTCTAGTCGCCCGCGCGATCCACGAAACCCGAGAAGGGGCGGCCGAGAGGTCGCCCCTTTTCCTTTGCCGTGATTCCGCTCTGGACCTCGACCGTCGTCGCCGTGCTAGCGTGCGCGCCATGACCGACGCCGACGAGGAGATCGCCGCCCTGCGCGAGCCCCTCGTCGCGTGGTACCGCGCAAATCGCCGTCCCCTGCCCTGGCGCTCCAGCTCCGATCCGTACGCGATCTGGGTTTCGGAGGTGATGGCGCAGCAGACCCGGATCGAGGTCGTGGTGCCGCGCTGGGAGCGCTGGCTGCACCGTTTCCCGACGGTGGACGCGCTCGCCGGCGCCTCGCTCGACGACGTGCTCGAGGAGTGGGCGGGGCTGGGCTACTACGCCCGCGCGCGCAACCTCCACGCCGCCGCGCGCGAAGTGGCTGCGAGCTATGGCGGCCGCGTTCCCGACGAGCCGGAAGCGGTGCGCGCCCTCCCCGGCGTCGGGCGCTACACCGCCGGCGCGATCCTCTCGTTCGCCTTCGGCCGCCGCGCCCCGATCCTCGACGGCAACGTCACCCGCCTGCTCGCCCGCCTGTTCCGCGTCGACGGCGACGCGAAGCGCGGCGCGACGAGGGAGACGCTATGGTCGCTCGCCGGGCGCTTCGTCGCAGACGGTGAGCCCGGCGAGGTGAACCAGGCGCTGATGGAGCTGGGCGCGCTGGTGTGTACGCCGCGCAATCCCGCCTGCCCGGAGTGCCCGCTCGCGCGAAGCTGCGCCGCGCGCAGGGCGGGCGATCCGACCCGGTATCCGGCGCCGTCGCGGCGCGCCAAGGTGACCGCCGTCGAGCAGGTGGCGGTCGCGCTGCGCCGGCGCGGGAAGGTGCTGCTGGCGCGCCGGCCGCCGCGAGGATTGTGGGGCGGGCTCCTCGAGCTGCCGACCGGCGAGCCGCGCGCCGGCGAAGCCCTCGACGAGGCAGCCCGCCGCGTGGCCGGCGAGCGAACGGGCCTCGTCCCCGTCGCCGCGCGCCCCTCGCTGCGCTTCACCCACGTGCTCAGCCACCGGCGCGTCACCTTCCACGGATTCGTGGCCGACGCCCCCGCCGGCCGCGTCCGCCTCGCCGGCTACGACGCGCACCGTTGGGCGCGCCCCGACGAGGCCGCGGCGCTCGGGGTCTCGCGCGCGACCGCCCGGCTGATGGCGGCGGTCGCAAACTCGCATTGAATGAGCTGCATCGAACAGCGCAGGCCATGCCCAGGTGGCCGGAGCCCGGAAATGAAAGAAGAGACCCCGCTCGCACTCCTCCAGCGCGCCTACGGCGACATCCTCCGGGTCTTGCGCCAGCTCGGCTACCCGATCGACGACGACAACTTCCGCGACACCGCCCCGCGCGCCGCCCGCGCGCTGCTCGACCTGGTGCTCCCCACCGCGGAGATCGAAAAGGAGGTGGACGACCTCGTCGCCCGCTCGTTCACCGCGCGCTACGACGAGATGGTGATCTCGAAGCACAACGTCTGTTTCGGCGTCTGCCCGCACCACCTGCTGCCGGTGATCTACCGGGTCTCCGTCGCCTACCTGCCGTCGGAGAAGGTGGTTGGAATCTCGAAGCTGTCGCGGCTCGTGCGCCTGCTGGCCCGCCGCCCCGTCCTCCAGGAGCAGCTCACGCAGGACCTCGCCGAAATGCTGTACACCCGAATGGGCAGCCGCGGCGCGGCCGCCTACATCGAGGGACTCCACCTCTGCATGGCGGCCCGCGGCACCGAGGCCCACGAGGCTCGCGTCGTCACCAGCGCGGTCCGCGGCGTCTTCAAAGACCAGCCGGCGACAAGGCAGGAGTTTCTCGACCTCGTCACCACCCCGCCGCTGGCGCTGCTTTAGTCTATTTCTAGCCGCCCGTGCGTTTGCCCTGAGGGGACCCCGTCGGGGTCCGGAGTCGAC
>JAJXSP010000121.1 GCA_021784515.1 Myxococcales bacterium
TCGGAACGCTGTATCGGGCGATCGCCGCCCTCCCCGAGGGCGTGACCGGCGAAATCCTCGAACCGGGCTTCATCCGCGCGATGGGGCGTCCCGGCAGTGCGCATCGCTTCGCGGCGGGCCAGGTGGGGGAAGTGCTGCGCCGCTGGAATCGCAACTTCGGCGGCAGCGGCTGGTGGATCGAAGTGGAGGCGGAGATCCGGTTGCCGGGCGACCGTCTCGTCGTGCCCGACCTCGCGGGCTGGCGCGTCGAGGACGACCGGACCTTCCTGCACGTGAATCCGGTCCTACGCATTCCCGACTGGTGCTGCGAGGTCCTGTCGCACGAATCGACGGCCCGCGACGACCGCCGGCTCAAGCTGCCTCTCTGCGCCTCCGTCGGGATCGGACACGTGTGGCTGGTCGATCCCGAGGAGCGTCTCGTCGAGTGCTACGAAACGCGCGACGGAGTGCCGGCGCTCGTCGCGAGCGCGAAGGAGCAGGAGGCGGTGACGCTGCCGCCGTTCGGCGGCGAGTTCGACGTGGGGCGCTTCTGGGAGCCGCCCGTCTCCGGCGAGCGGTAGCGGCTACTCGTACCGCAGAGCCTCGACGGGATCGAGGCGCGCCGCGCGCCACGCCGGGAACAGCCCGAAGGCGATCCCCGTCGAGAGTGACAGCCCGAGGCCGAGCGCGATCGACCACGTCTCGACGTGGAGCTGCCACGCCCCGACCGCCTTGGTGAGGGCAAAGGCGGCGAGCCACGACAGCCCGATCCCGCCCAGCACGCCGATCGCGCCGCCGGCGAGCGCGATCAGCCCCGCCTCGAGGAGGAACTGGGTCATCACCTGCGCGGGCGTGGCGCCGATGGCGCGGCGCACGCCGATCTCCCGGGTCCGCTCGGTCACCGTCACCAGCATGATGTTCATGATGTTGATCCCGCCGACGAACAGCGACAGCAGCCCCGTGCCGAGGAGGAGCAGCTTGATGATCGAGAGGATCAGCCGCTCCTGGTTGGCGTCGCTGTCGTCGCCCTCGACCTTGAAGTTCTGCACGCCGAGGTGGCGCCGCAGCAGCGTGCTCCGCACCACGCCGGTGATGGCGGCGAGGCGGGTCGCGAGGTCGCCGACGCCCCCCAGGCGCACGAACAGCCGCCCGACGGAGTGCGAGGGCGAGAACATCGCGTCGAAGGTGGTGTGCGGCACCAGCACCTTGCGGTTCCACATCCAGGTGCCGTCGCCGCCGCCGCCGAGCAGCGGCTTGTTGGCGAGCACCCCGACCACCGTCCACATCTGGTCCTCCATGCGGATGGTGGCGCCGATCGGGTCGGGCTTCTCCTCGAGCAGCTCCTTCCAGATCTCGATGCCGATCACGCAGACGCGCCGTCGCTCGGCGAGATCCTCGTCGGTGAGGAAACGCCCCTTGTCCACCTCGAGGTGGTAGAGCGAGAGCGCGCCCGGCGCGGCGCCGACCAGCCGCACGCGCTTCTTCCGCGCCTGGAAGAAGGCGCGCGTCTCGCGCTGCGTTTCGGTGGCCACCGTCGCGCCGCTGCCCCCCACGAGCGGCGAGGCACGCAGCGTCTCCTCGTCGCCGCGCGACAGGTCGCGCCGCGTGCGCGCCGCATCCTTGGCCGGCGGGTCGTCGGAGCGCACCTGGATCAGGTCGGCCTCGTTGGCGCGCTGCGAGGTGTTGATGAGCGCCTCCTCGCCGCCGCGCAGGAGGCCGGCGAGGAGCACGATCGACCCGGCGCCGATCATGATCCCGAGGAGCGTCAGGAAGGCGCGGAAGCGGTTGGTGGCGAAGGTGTGGCGCACCGCGCGCAGGTGATCGGCGAGCCTCACGTCACCTCCGGATGGCGGTGATGGCGTCGAGCCGCGCCGCCCGCCGCGCCGGGAAGAGGCCGAACACGAGGCCGACGCCGATGGAGACGGAGAGCGCGGCGATCACCGCGGGGTGCGACACGACGGGCACCCACATCGGCTTGAAGTGCTTGAGCACGATCCCCGCGATCACCGCCAGCGCCACGCCGCCGCCGACGCCGATCGCCCCGCCGGCGCCCGACAGGACGATCGCCTCGCAGAGGAACTGCGCCGCGATGTCGCGCGGGCTGGCGCCGAGCGCCTTGCGGATCCCGATCTCGCGCACGCGCTCGGAGACCGACACCAGCATCATGTTCATCACCCCGACGCCGCCGACGAGCAGCGCGATGCCGGCGATGAACCCGACGATGACGTTCATGATCGAGAAGACCTGGTGGAACTTGTCCATGAAGTTCCCGAAGTCGAAGATCTCGAAGTCGTCGACGCCGTGGTGCCGCTCGACGAGCTGCGCGTTGAGGATCCGCTTGACCACCTCGTTGGCGCGCCGGTCGTCGGTCTTGAACAGCAGCTCGGCGCCCTTCGTCGCCGTCTCGTCCACGTCGCCCAGCGTGTCGATCGGCACCACCACCACGTCGAGCCACTCGAAGCCGAAGTTGATCCCCCAGCGGTCCTGGTCGGCGAGCTGTCCGATCACGTGGCAGCGCAGGCCGTCGATGGTGAGCCACTTGCCGATCGCGCTTGCCTCCCCGCCTCCGCCGTCGCTTGCGGGGCTCGCCCCGGCCCAGAGCTTCTCGGCGGTCTTGTGGCCGACCACGCAGAGCTTGGCGTGCTGGCGGTTCTCCTCGTCGGTGAAGCCGCGCCCCTTGGCGAGCCGCATGCGGAACAGGTCGAGGAAGCCGCCGTCGCCGGCGACCAGCGTGGTGCGCCCCACCTCCCCGGAGTCGGCCTCCACGTCGCGCCGCCACAGCGACGAGAACATGCTGCGCTCGACGACGTGGGGCAGCGAGGCGAAGAGGACCTCCCGGTCGGCGGGGGTCATGCCGCGCGTGTAGCTGGCGCGCTTCAGCTCGGCGCGCTCGGGGTTCTTCACGGCGACGTCGATCAGCCGCGCGCCGCCGAGGTCCTCGATCCCCGCCGCCAGCGTCGAGAGGCCGCTCTCGGCGAGCGAGGACATGAGCACGATCGAGAAGGCGCCGAAGGTCACGCTCAGCACGGTGAGCGCCGAGCGGAAGCGATGGGCCCACAGGACCCTTCGAGCGATCCTTATGTATTCGAGCCACATCTCTCGGCGTTTCTGCTCGTCACATCTTGTATTCGTTCTCCGAGGCCGAGCCGGGTTTGATCAGGACCTCGTCTCCCTCGTTCAGGCCGGACGTGATCTCGACCTCGCGGTCGTTCCTCGCGCCCGCCTGGACGTCGGCTTTTTCCGTCTTCTGCTTCCCGCCCGCTGCCGCGATCACCTTCGTCACCGTCGACTTGCCGCCCTCCTTCACCACCGCCTCGATCGGCAGCGAGAGCACCTTCGGGCGGGTCTCGATGTGGACCCGGACGTCGGCCGTCATCCCCGGCTTGATCGCCTCGTCGGCGACGGAGAGCGTCGCCTCGACGGGGAACACGTCCACGTCCTTGCCCTTCGGGGTCGTCGAGGCGGGGGCGATCTTGGTGATCTTCGCCTCGTACTTCTTCCCCGGCAGCGCGTCGAGGGTGAGCGTGACGCTCTGCCCGAGCTTCACCTTCGCCACGTCGATCTGGTTCAGGTCGGCCTTCACGATCAGCGTCGAGAGATCGGCCACCGTGAGGAGCGCCTTGCCCTCGAAGGTCGCCTGCACGCCCGGCGTCACCACCTCGCCCGGCTCGATGCCGCGCTGGATCACCGTGCCGTCGATCGGCGAGTCGATCAGCGTGTAGCGCAGCCGGTCCTCGGCGGCGGAGAGCACCACCTTGATGCTGGCGAGCGCCGCCTCCGCCGTCGCCACCGCCACCTGCTTCGACTTGAGGTCGGCGAGCGCGACGTCCACGTCGATCTGCGCCACGCCGCGCTCGGCCAGCCCCTTTTCGCGGCGGTCGAGGGTGAGCTGCGCGTACTCGAGCCCGTTTTTCGCCTGGGCGAGGTCGGCCGCCGCGTGCGCCACGTCGGCCTCGCCGCGCGCCACGTCGCGCCGGAAGTCGGTGGGGTCGATGCGCAGCAGCAGCTGCCCCTTCTTCACGTGCTCGCCCTCGACGACGAACACCTTGTCCACCTGCCCCGCCACCTTCGACTTCACCTCCACCTTCTCGCGCGGCTGCACCTTGCCCGTCTCGATGACGGCGATCTCCAGCTCGCCCCGCTTCACCTTGGTGATCAGCGCCGCATCGAGCGCCTTCTCGCCGCCCGCGCCGCGCCGGATCAGGCCGACCACGGCGACGAGCGCCGCCACGGCGACGAGCGCCCACGGCCAGCGCCTGCGCCGGCGCGGCTTCCCACCTCCGCTCATTGCGTCCCTCCCACCACGCGGCCGAGCGCCGCGTCGAGCTCGATCCACGCGAGCTGGAGCTGCCCCGACAGGTCGGCGAGCTGCGCCTCGATCCCCGCGAGGTCGTTCTGCCCGTCGAGCAGCTCGATCACCAGCGCGTCGCCGTTGCGGTAGCGCCCCGCGAGGATCGAAAGGTTGTCGCGCGCCACGTCGCGCGCCGACAAAAGCGGGGCCCGCTGGGCGTAGAGGTGGCCGAGGCGCGCGTGGGCGTAGCGCACGTCGGCCTCGACGACGCGCTCGAGGCGGCGCTCCTCCTCCCCCAGCCGCGCCTCCTCGTATTTGGCGTCTTTGGAGGAAGTCCAGGTATTCAAGGTATCGAAGAAGTTCATGCTCATCGTCGCGCCGAGGGTGAGGTTCCCGGCCACGCCCTGGAAGGGGTTCGCCGCCGTGGAGAACGAGCGCGCGCCCGAGCCCGGCAGGTAGGGGTTGTTGCCGAACTGGAGCAGCCCGTAGGCGGCGAGCTGCGGGTAGAAGCCGGACTGCGCGATCCGCACCGCCTGGTGCTGCGCCTCGCGATTTAGCCGCGCGCCCAAAAGCTCGGGGCGCGCCCGCTTCGCCTCGTCGAGCAGCTCCTCGACCGGCGGGGGCGGCGACTCGGGGAAGGCGGGCTGATCGGTGAGCACGACGTCGCCCGCCAGCGCCAGGCTCACCGCGAACTGCGCCAGCGTCTCGCGCGCCTGCCCGTCGAGATCGGCGATCGTCGCCTCCTCCTGCAGCCGGCGCGAGCGCGCGCGGTTGAGGTCAATCGGCGCGGCCAGCCCGGCCCGCATCCGCCCGCCGGCGATCTCCTCGGCGTCGCGCAGCCCGGCGAGCGCGGCGCGGTGCACGTCGCACGCGAGCTGGAGGCGCCGCACGCTCCAGTAGGCGCGCGCCACGGCCAGCGCGGTGTCCTTGCGCGACTGCCGGATCTGCACGAGCGACGCCTCGTGGCCGAGCTGCGCGCGCTTCACGTTCGACGAGACGCGGAACCCGCTGAACACCGGCGCCACCACCTGCGCCTGCACGTTGAACAGCCCGAGGCCCGCCGACGGCGCCTGCACCGAGGCGGGCATCGCCACGCCGCCCATCGAGGTGCAGCCGTCGGGGTCGCTGCCGAAGGTGATCCCGTCGAGGGTGCACACGTACTGCGTCGGGCCGCCGATGTTCTGCTTGGTCCAGTACTCCTGCAGCGCGCCGTCCACCTTCACGCTCACCCGATCGAGCTGTGCGCGCAGGACGGCGAGCTTGCCGCGGTCCTCGGCGATGTGCGCCTGGGCGACCACCGGATCGACCGCCATCGCCAGGTCCACCGCCTGCGCGAGCGAGAGCGACCGCGGCGCCGCCACCGACGGCGCGGCCGCTCCGATCGCCGCCAGCGCGAAAAAGCGCCTCACGCCGCGCCTCCGACGGCCGACGAGCGCCGCTCGTCCGACACGATCACGCCGTCCTGGAAGCGCACCACGCGCTGCGCGTAGCCGGCGATCGTCGGATCGTGCGTCACCACCACCACCGTCATGCCCAGCTCGTGCAGCGAACAGAACAGCTCCATCACCTGCTTCGTCGTCGCCGTGTCGAGCGCGCCGGTGGGCTCGTCGGCGAGCAGCAGCACCGGCTGGTTGACGAGCGCCCGCGCGATCGACACGCGCTGCTGCTGGCCGCCCGAGAGCTGGTTCGGCAGGTGGTCCACGCGGTCGGCGAGCCCCACGCGCTCGAGCGCCCACAGCGCCCGCTCCCGCCTTTGCGACGGCCGCATGCCGGCGTACACCATCGGCAGCTCGACGTTGGCGAGCGCGGTGTCGCGGGGCAGCAGGTTGAACGACTGGAAGACGAAGCCGATCTTCCGGTTGCGCAGCCGCGAAAGCTCGTACTCGTCGAGGTGCTCCACCGGCTCGCCGTCGAGGAAGTAGCGGCCCGAGGTGGGGCGGTCGAGCGTGCCGAGGATGTTGAGCATCGTCGACTTGCCCGAGCCCGAGGCGCCCATGATCGCCAGCATCTCGCCGCCCCGGACATCGAGCGACACCTCGCGCAGCGCGCGCACGGTCACCTCGCCCATCTCGTAGGTCTTCGAGACGGCTTCGAGGCGGGCGATGACGCGAGGCTGGGACGCGGGGTCGGACATGCGGCACGCCGAGCGGGCGCGAGGATGGCAGAACCGCGCCCGACGGGGAAGCGTCACCGGCGTCGCCGCGGAGGGGGCCGCGGCGAAGGTGGCGCTGCCGCTTTCGAAGGTGGCGCTGCGCGCGCGCGTCGCCGACCGCGTGGCCGGCGTCACCGTCGAGCAGACCTTCGCGAACCCGCATCGCGAGCACCTCGAGGCGGTGTACGTGTTCCCGCTCGCGGGCGGCGCGGCGGTGAGCGCGTTCGAGCTGCGCGTCGACGACACCGACCTCGTGCCCGACGCCTCGCGGATCACGCCGCCGCGGCTCGTGCCGGGGTTCGATCCGAAGGTGGCGCTCGGGATCGAGGTGGAGCTGGCGCTGCCGGCGGGCGGCGTCTTCGAGGGGCTGGCCTTCTCGCAGCACGCGACGCGCACGGCGCCCGGCGACCAGACGCTCGGGCCACGCGACCGCTTCGCCATCCAGGCATTCGACGATCGCGTCGAGTGGATGCCCTCGGCGCGCTGCCGGCGCGCGGGGCGAACCCGACCACGATCCAGGCGCCGGCGCGAGGGCCTCCTTCCGACTTCGCAGCGACGGGAAACAGGGCGATCCGCGATCCCGAGAGGGCGCCCTGCGTGATAACGTCCGGTCACTTACGGAGGAAGCAAATGGCCTTGATGAGACGTGGTTGTTTCGTACTCGCGGCGCTCCTGGTCGTCGGATGCGGCGACACGGGGGACGATGGCGCCACGCCCGGTCCCGACATGGGCGACATGGCGATGAACATGGCCGGTCGCGACCTGAGGATGCCCGAGGGCGCCGACCTCGCCGGCGTGGACGCCGCGGTCGAGGATCAGGCGATGGGCGACGCCGCGGTCGAGGACCAGGGCGCCGACGGCGACGCGCTGGTCGCCGAGGACATGGGCGGCGACGCGCTGGCGACGGATGCGAGCCAGGACCAGAGCGCGGCCGAGGACATGACGATGCCGTTCGCCGACCTCATCATGGCCGGCGGCGACGGGGCGGTGGGCACCTGCGCCAACAACGCGCAGAGCTGCGGGATGTTCCCGATGTGCGTCGACTGCACCAACAGCCCGGCGGGGCACGCCTGCGTCGGTGTCGCCTGTGGCTGCAACGGCGCGGGGGACTGCCCCACCGGCAGCGCCTGCAACCCGAACACGCACCTCTGTTCGACCTCGTGCGCGGGCGGCCTGCCGTGCAGCGGCGGCTGCTGCGACGGCATGAACTGCGTCGCGGGCACCGCCAACAACGCGTGCGGCGGCAACGGCGGCGCCTGCGTCGCGTGCGGAAACGGCACGCCCACCTGCGCTGCGGGCGCCTGCACGGCGACCTGCGCCCCGGGCGGCAACAAGGGCGGCGGCGCGTGCGGCAACGGCTTCTGCTGCGGCTCGATGAACACCTGCGTCGCCGTCGACGACCACGACTGCGGCCTCGCGGGCGCAGCGTGCGTCGACTGCGGGAAGGACCCGGCCGGGCCGGTGTGCAACAAGATGGCGGGCGTCTGTGGCTGCGGGTCGTCGAAGGACTGCCCGCTCGGCGAGGCGTGCCTCGCCGGGGTCTGCGGCACGAAGTGCGACGCGAACGATCCCTGCAACGGCGGCTGCTGCGAAAACGGCACGTGCGTGCCCGGCACCCAGGCCAACGCCTGCGGCTTCGGCGGCACCTGCGTCTCCTGCCTCGGCAACCTCAAGGGCGCCGGCTGCGTCGTCGGAAACAACACCTCGGCGTGCGGCTGCAACAGCGCCGCCGACTGCCCGCCCTACCAGGCGTGCGACCCCTCCACCCACCTCTGCGGCTGGACTTGCGACATCAACAACCCGTGCAACGGCGGCTGCTGCTCGGCGTCGGTGAACGGCCAGTGCGAATTCGGCAACATGCCCGCCAACTGCGGCCGCGCCGGCGGCGTCTGCGCCAACTGCGCCACGGAGCTCCAGACCGGCAAGGCGGGCGACGTGTGCGTCTCGGTGCTCGGCGGCGGCGTCTGCGGCTGCAACAACAACACCGACTGCCCGCCGAACAGCGCCGGCTGCAACCTCGCGACGAGGACCTGCGTGTTCGCCTGCTCGGCGAAGATGCCCTGCCTCAGCGGCTGCTGCAGCATTCCTCCCGGACAGAACACCGGCAGCTGCATCGCCGGCACGGCCGACACGAGCTGCGGCAACAAGGGCCTCTGCCTCGACTGCACCAAGCAGGCAAACGCCGGCCACGTCTGCCTCCCGGGGACGCAGAGCTGCGGCTGCAACGGACCTGGGGACTGCCCGTCGGGGATGGCGTGCGACCTCAACACCCACGCATGCACGACGGCCTGCTCGGCGATGCAGGCGTGCAACGGCGGCTGCTGCGCCATCGCGCCCGGGCAGGCGGTCGGCGTCTGCGGGGCGGGCAACGCCCCGACCGCCTGCGGCGGGATGCCCCTGTGCGTCGACTGCTCGACGAGCAAGGCGGGCCACGCCTGCATCGGCGCGGCGTGCGGTTGCGCGAACTCCTCCGACTGCCCCGCCGACACCGCGTGCAACATGAACACGCACCTCTGCGAGACGGCCTGCGGCGACGCGAACCACACCGTCTGCAACGGCGGCTGCTGCGCGGGCAACGTCTGCGCCACGGGCACGCAGAACGGCGCCTGCGGCACCGGCGGCGGCATCTGCGCGGCCTGCACGGCCGGCACGCCCACCTGCGTCGCGGGCGCCTGCACCGATGCCTGCGGCGCCGTCGGCAACGGCACCTGCTCGTACGGAACGTGCTGCCAGGGCGGCCGCTGCGTCGCGGGCAACCAGCAGACCGCCTGCGGCGACAGCGGCACCTGCTCGAGCTGCATGAACAGCCCGAACGGCAATCGCTGCGAGACCGGCAACGCGAACGGCCCGTGGTTCTGCGGCTGCGACGGCTCGGCGAACTGCCCGGCGGCGAACCCGCAGGCCGGCATCGGCGGCGAGGCCTGCGACACGCAGGCGCACACCTGCACCACGACCTGCGGGGTCAACGGCGTCACGACGCCCTGCAACGGCGGCTGCTGCCAGTTCGCCAACGGCTCGGGCACCTGCCGCGCCGGCACCGCCGTCGGCTCGTGCGGAGCGCAGGGCGGCCTGTGCAGCAACTGCCAGGCGAGCTGCGGGCAGGTCGCGGACTGCAACGGCGGCACGTGCGGCTGCTGCTCCGGCGCCAACCAGGGCTGCGTCGGCAACGGCGATTGCTGCTCGGGCACCTGCAGGGGCGGGCGGTGCGCGTGCGTCCCCATCGGCGGGCAGTGCTACGGCAACGGCGCGCTCTGCTGCACCAACGGCTTCGGCGGCGCCGCCTGCAATGCCGATGGCCTGTGCTGCCTCGGCCGCTTCGGCTTCTGCCAGCACGACAGCGACTGCTGCTCGAACAACTGCAACTTCGGATTCTGCCAGTAGCGCTCACCGACGGCGCGCCGCGGAATCGACACCGTGGCGCGCCGCTCCCCTTCCCTCCCCTCCTTCGGCGCGGTTCGATCAGGTGCCGGGGCGAAGCTCCGCCGCCAGCATGCCGACGATGCGCTCGTACAGGCGCTCGCGCACGACGGGGTCGGGCACCATGTGCGTGAACCCCGACAGCGGCAGGAGCTCGAACGGCTTGCCGGCGCGGAACAGCGCCTCGGCCAGCTTGATGGTGTGAAGGAAGTAGACGTTGTCGTCGGTGGTGCCGTGAATGAGCAGCAGCGGTCGCGACAGGCGGTCGGCGAAGGTTGTGAGCGCGCTTCCGTCGTAGCCCTTCGGGTTCTCGTCGGGCAGGCCGAGGTAGCGCTCGGTGTAGGCGGTGTCGTAGTCGCGCCAGTCGACCACCGGCGCGCCGGCCACGCCGACCTTGAACACGTCGGGGCGCTTGAGCACCGCGAGCGCCGCCATGTAGCCGCCGAACGACCAGCCATAGACCCCGACGCGAGAGAGATCCAGCTCCGCGAAGTGGTGCCCGAGCGCCTGCAGCGCGGCCACCTGGTCGTCGAGCGTCACCTCGGCGAAGTTGCCGCGAATGGCGCGCTCCCACGCCCGGCCGCGATCCGGCGTGCCGCGCCCATCGATGGACACGACGACGAAGCCATGGTCGGCGATCCACTGCCGCATCAGCGCCGTCGGCAGCGCCCGGCGCACGTTGAGGACGTGCGGGCCGCCGTACACGTCGAGCACCACCGGGTACTTCTTCGAGCGATCGAAGTCCCGCGGGCGGACGAGGATCGCGCGGAAGTGCTCGTCGCCGGCCTGCGCGATCTCCGCCTTCACCTCGATCGGCGGGCTCTCCGCCACCGACGGGATCTCGCCCGCGCTCGATCCGTCGAACCGGCGCACCAGCGAGCGCGGCATCGCCGCCAGCGTGGTGACGGTGTCGATCCAGATCGAGCGGTCGCGCCCCACCACCGCGACGTGATCGCCCTCGTCGCGGGTGAGCCACTCCACCGCGCCGCCCTCGAGCGGGACGCGCGCCACGTGCAGCTCGGTCGGCTCGCGCGAGGCGTGGATGAAGGCCACGCGGTGCTCGAGATCGATCGCCGCGAGCGCGCGGTAGCCGGCCTCGGGCGCGAGCGTGCGCAGGAGCCCGCCGTCGGGGGCGCGCACCTCCAGCCGCCACGTCCCCTCGCGCTCGCTCGCCCACAGGAAGGCCGAGCCGTCGGGCAGCCAGCGCGGCGTCGATTGATCGAGGTTGAGCCACGCGTCGTCGTGCTCGGCGACGAGCCGCTCGGTGCCGCCATGCGCGTCGACCTTGCGCACCTCGAGATCGCGCTGGGTGCGGGAGAGGACGACGATCGTCAGCGGCGCGTGGTCGCGCCACGTCACCGTCGCCAGGTAGGGGAAGCGCGCCGCGTCCCACTTCACCCACGTCGGCGACCCACCCTCGACGCCGACGATGCCGAGGCGCAGCGTCGCGTTCGCCTTGCCGGGGCGCGGGTAGGGCGAGGCGAGCGGCGCGCGCTCCGGGTGCGCCGGGTCGGCGAGGTAGAAGCTCTCGACGGCGCGGCTGTCGGCCTCCTCGAAGGCGATCGACTTTCCGTCGGGCGACCACCAGAAGCCGACCTGCCGCTCCAGCTCCTCCTGCGCCACGAACTCGGCGAGGCCGTTGGTGACGCCGTCGTGCTCGCTATGGGTGAGGCGCGTCTCCTTCTTGGTGGCCAGCTCGAGCGCGTAGAGATCGCGGTCGCGCACGTAGGCGACCCGCTTGCCGTCGGGCGAGAGCTGCGGCACCTCGGGCGCGGGCTCACCGCCGGCGATCTCGGTGCTCGCGCCGTCGGCGAGGCGCACGGTGTAGAGGCGCCCCGAAAACGGCACGAGCAGGAAGCTGCCGTCGGGCGACAGCTCGAAGCTGGTGAAGCCGCGCGAGGTGACGCGCTGCCGTTCGCGCCGCGCCTTCTCGGCGTCGGTGAGGTGCTCGGATGCGCCGCCGAGGAGCCGCTCGGGCGTGAGCAGCTCGCGGGTCTTCCCCGTCGTCACGTCGAACGCGTAGAGCGACTGCTCGGGCGAGCGCGGCGGCGAGCGCAGGAAGAGGACGCTCTTGCCGTCGGGGGTGGGCATCGGCCTGACCGGGCGGCCGAGCATGAAGCCGCGGGTCTCGGCGAGGTCGGCAAGAAACCCGGGCTGGGGCCCGGCGGCGAGGGCGCTCATCGCGGGGAGGAGAGCACAGATCGCGGCGACACGGTACATCCCGAGACGCTAGCACGCCCCCCGGACTTTCGAGAGCCGACGCCCGGGTCGTTCGAGGCCCTTCGAAAGACGAGGGACGCGACGTTCGGGGTCCTTCGAAAGACGAGGGACGCGACGTTCGAGCCCTTCGAAAGACGAGGGACGCGTCCTTTGTTTCTTCGCCCCGGCTTCCCCGGCCCCCAATCGGTCCGATTGCCCGCGAAGAAACGAAGGACCGTCCCCCCAGCGTGTGGAAGACGACCGAGACGTCCGAAAGACGAGGGACGGGGACGGCGTGGGGACCGGGGACGGCGTGGGGACGGTATTAGCTTTCCTACCGTTCTCCGTCTGGGGGCCGGCTGTGCTACTGGCAGAGCATACAACCACCGGAGCCGGAGCAGGAGAGAACGTCGTTGTGACACGTCGCCTGCGTGTTGCAGCACGCCACGCCGGGGTTCCCGCATGTAGCGTCGTTGTTGCACGACCGGGTGCAGAACTGGTTCCCGTTCCCGTCTTTCCAACAATCATAGCCACCGACACACGGTCCCGAACCGGGCTCGCATCCTTGCCACGCTTGCCCGTTGTTCGGCTTGCACACGTAGGGGCCAATCACAATATCGTTCCCGTTCGTCAACGGAGCGCACGCGCCCGACGAGCAATCCGATCCGATCGTGCAGGTGCAAGAGTAGCTGTTCTGCATGGTCGGGTTTGGCAGGCACACCGTCGCTCCCTTGATCACTCCGCAGCAGGGAGCGTTCGCGGGGCAGTCTTTGCTGACCGAACATTTGGTTGCACAGAACTTGTTCCCGGCCCCGTCCGTGATGCAGTCAGCGTTGTCGTTGCAGCAGGTCGCCCCACAGACTTTGTTGGCTGCACAGCATTGGGCGTTGAGACAGACATCCCCGTTGGAGCAGCATGCCCCGCCGCACGGGATACAGCACTGGCTGTTGATACACTGCTGTTGGCCCGTACAGCACACGTTGCCGCACGGCGTGCCTTGCTGACAGCGGCTGCCGCTGCTGCAAACTCCGTTGGTGCAAGACTGCCCTGCCGCGCAGCAGGCGTTTCCGCACGGGACGGCACAGCCGTCGACGCAGCCGTTGACCCCGCAAGACTGACCGGCAGGGCAGCAGAACGAGCCGCAGTCAACATCACACTGGTAGCCGCCGCCGCCACCGCCGCTTCCAGAACTACAGCCGACGACAAGGAACGCTACGCACGCCAACGTGAACCGCATGATTCCCTCCTGTGAAGGTTTGCGGGGCGGATGCTATCCGATCGGCCGGCAGGTGGGCAAGTTGGACTTCGGAGGGGGGGCAGGGCAATCGCATCATCCACCGTCACGAAAGTGACCCGAGAACCTGGAACAGGAAGTCGTGATCCCAACCAGCCTGAAGCCTGCGATTCATGATGCCGCCCTTGGCACCCTTGACGGCCTTGAGG
>JAJXSP010000122.1 GCA_021784515.1 Myxococcales bacterium
CCCGCCGAGCAGCGCCGCCACGGTGGCGTCGTCGACGGAGGGGAAGGTGATCTTCGTCCAGCCGCCTCCGTTCGTGTCCATGTCGCACCAGGTCTGGAAGGTGGCGCCGTTGGGCCGGACGAAGTAGGTGCCGCTCGGGCTCATCGGGCGCGCCTTCAGGATCGCCTTGCAGCTCGGGCCGGGATTGCCTTGCGTCCCGAGCGGCGGCAGCGAGAGGTCCAACACCGCCAGGTCCGCGATCGACGAGAGATCGGGCGAGCTCGCGAGATCCGGGGGAACGGCGAGATCGAGTGGGATCGCGAGATCGACCGGGGCCGCGAGATCGGGCGGAAGCGCGAGATCCGGAGGCTGCGCCGCGTCGATGAAAGCCGCGACGGCCACGTCACGCCCCACCGTCAGGTCGCGCGGGGCGGCCAGGTCGGCACCGAGGTCCGGCGACAGGGCCGAGGTGTTGCAACCGGCGAGGGCGAGGAGGCACGGGGCGAATCGGCGCATCGCGCCACTGTAACACGAGCGCTCTCGTCTCCGGACCGACGACGTGCTGTGCTAGATTTCCCGCCCGTGTCGCCGGAGCTGCAACTGCCGCCGCGCGGGTCGCTGTCGCCGAACAACGACGTCGACCCGCTCAGGTACTACTACACCCCGTTCGTCGGGCGGATCTTCACCGCGCGGATCAACCTCGGGCTCGCGCTGCTCGGCGAGAGGCGGTTTCCGCGGCTGCTCGAGATCGGGTTCGGCAGCGGCCTGCTGCTGCCGACGCTGACGGGGATCGCCGACGTGGTCGACGGCATCGACCTCGCCTCCGACCCGGACGAGGTGCGCGGCCACGTGGCGCGGCTCGGCGCCACCGTCGGCGAGCTGGTGCGCGGCGACGCCTGCGCGCTGCCTTTCCCCGACGGGCGTTTCGACGCCGCGGTCGCCTTCTCGATCTTCGAGCACCTGCGCGCGCCCCAGCTCGCCGCCGCGCTGCGCGAGGCGCGGCGCGTGCTCGTCGACGACGGCCTGCTCCTGGTCGGCTGCCCGGCGGTGCACGCGGGCATGACCGCCGCGATGGCGGCGATCGGCTTCTTCGGCATCGACGACCACCACGTCAGCTCGATCCACGACGTGCTCACCGTCGCCGATCCCTGGTTCACCGTCGAGCGCAGGGACACGCTGCCGCGGGGCGTTCCGCTCGGCTGGGCGCCCTACGGCGCGGTGCTGCTGCGCAAGCGGCGCACCGACGGAGCGACACGATCATGAACACCCAGCCCCAGACCGAGTACGAGCGGCGCGAGCGCGCCTCCCGCGAGGCGCAGGTGCGCGCCCTCGACGCCGTCGCCGACGAGCGCGACGCGTGGCGCGCGCGCAACCGCTTCTACTACCGATCGATCGAGGAGCTGGCGCGCTTCGTTGTCCCCGAGGGCGCGCGCGTGCTGGAGATCGGCTGCGGCACCGGCGAGCTGCTCGCGGCGCTGCGCCCGTCGGTGGGCGTGGGGATCGACGTGGCGCCGCGGATGGTCGAGCGGGCGCGCGAGAAGTTCGCCGACCGCCCCGAGCTGACCTTCCTCGTCGACGACGCGGAGAGGCTCGCCGCCCCCGAGCTCGACGGCGAGACCTTCGACTACATCGTGATGAGCGACGTGGTCGGCCTGCTGCACGACGTGTGGGCCGCCTTCCGCGCCTTGCGCCGGGTCGCCAACCCGCGCACGCGGATCCTCGTCACCTATTACAACTTCGTGTGGGAGCCGGTGCTGCGCGCGGGCGCGCGCCTCGGGCTGAAGATGCCCGTCGCGCAGCAGAACTGGCTCGGCATGGCCGACCTCGAGAACCTGCTCGGGCTGGCCCACCTCGAGGTGATCCGCTCGGGCACCGCGAACCTGATCCCGAAGCCGATCCCCGTCGTGGCGCGGCTGGCCAACCGCTACCTCGCGCGCGCGCCGCTCCTCCGCCACCTCGCGCTGACGCAGTTCTTCGTGGCGCGCCTCGCCCACGGCGGCGGCCCGATCCCCGAGCGCGAGTACAGCTGCTCGGTGGTCGTGCCGTGCAAGAACGAGCGCGGCAACGTCGACGACATCGTCGCGCGCACGCCCGAGATGGGGCGCGGCACCGAGCTGATCTTCGTCGACGGCAACTCCGACGACGGCACGGTCGAAGCGATCGAGAAGCACCTCCAGCGCCCGGGCGTCCGCCTGATCCACCAGGGCGACGGCAACCTCGGGGCGACGCTGGTCGCCGGCGAGCGAGGCGTCATCAAGCCGATCGACGAGGGCGACGGCAACCTCGGGGCGACGCTGGTCGCCGGCGAGCGAGGCGTCATCAAGCTGGTCCACCAGGGCGACGGCAAGGGCAAGGGCGACGCCGTGCGCAAGGGCTTTGGCGCCGCCACCGGCGACGTGCTCTTCATCCTCGACGCCGACCTCACCGTGCCGCCCGAGGACCTGCCGAAGTTCTACGCCGCCATCGCCGAGGGCAAGGGCGAGTTCATCAACGGCTCGCGCCTCGTCTACCCGATGGAGGGCGAGGCGATGCGCTTCCTCAACCTCCTCGGCAACAAATTCTTCGGCGCCGCGCTCTCTGCGATCCTCGAGCAGCGGCTCAAGGACACGCTCTGCGGCACCAAGGTGCTGCTGCGGCGCGACTACCAGAAGATCGCCGACAACCGGCCCTTCTTCGGCGACTTCGATCCCTTCGGCGACTTCGACCTCCTCTTCGGAGCCGCGAAGCAGAACCTGAAGATCGTCGAGATGCCGATCCGGTACCGCGACCGCCTGTACGGCGAGACGAAGATCAGCCGCTTCCGTCACGGCGCGATGCTGGCGCGCATGACGCTCCACGCGTGGCGCAGGTTCCGCCTCGCCTACTGACGATTCCCTGAAGGCGCGACTGGACATGCGGCATCCAGCCACGAGGAGAGACATGCGCAGCACGCTCGTTCGTTCATTGGCGCTCGGGGCGTTCGTCGCCGCGGGTTGCGGTCAGTCGGGGCGCGGCGGCGGGGGCGGCACCGGCTGGCCTGGGCTCGACGATCTGGCTGCCCCTCCGGACGCCGCCAGCACCAATCATGGCCCCGGAGATTTCGCGGTCACGGGCGACCCGCAGCAGGGCTGCGGCGAGCTCCAGGACTGCTACACGATCTACGCGCACAGCGACACGGTCCTCTACCATGTCGACCTCAAGAACAAGGCGCTCGTCGAGGTCGGTCCGTTCAACGCGCCGAAGGTGAACGGCAAGGACGAGAGCATGACCGACCTCGCCGTCGCCAGCGACGGGACCATCTACACGATCTCGCACACCGACCTCTACACCGCCGATCCGATGGACGGCCACGTCACCCTCGTCGCGTCGGTGCAGGCGTGTGGCATGTACGCCGTCGCGCTCACCTTCACGCCCGACGGCACGCTCTACGCCGGCGACTACGGCGGCGCCTTCTGCAAGATCGATCCGAAGAGCGGGAAGGTGACGCAGATCGCCGCGTCGCTCGGCCAGGGGATGGCGCTGGCGGGCGACATCGTGGCGGTGGCCGACGGCACGATCTTCGGCACCGCGCAGCTCGTCGCCGACGGCTCGAACGGCCCCACCGCGCTCGACAACTTCCTGGTGAAGATCAACCCGGCGACGGGGCAGGCCACGCAGATCGGCAAGACCGGCTTCCCCAAGATGTTCGGCGTCGCCTTCGACAACGGCCAGGTCTACGGCTTCACCCACGACGGCAGCGGCGACGTCTGCACGATCGATCCGAAGACCGGCGCGGGGACGAAGTACGCCACGTTCAAGGATCAATCGGGCAAGGGCATCTCCTTCGCCGGCGCCGGCGTGAACTCGATGGTGCCGGCGCCGCCGGTCATGTAGCGCCCGCGCCCCGGGCGTCGCCCTCCGACGACTCCACGATCTCGTCGTCGTCGATCTCGATCTCGATCTCGTCGTCCCCGTCGTGGTCGCCCCCGAGCGCGCGCTCCGAGCGCTCGAGGATGAAGCGAGTCAGCGGCTCGTTCGGCGCGAGGTCGAGGGCCATGCGGCAGGCGACGACCGCCTTGCCGTGCTGCTGCGCCTCGGCGAAGCCCTGCGCGGCCACCGTGAAGCGACGGCGCGCCTCGCGGAGCGCGCCGGCGTCGCGCCACGCCTCGCCGGCGCGGTGCTTCCAGATCGGATCGCCGTCGAGCTGGGCGATCGCATCGTACAGCTCCGCCTCCCGCTGATGGTGGCCGCGCCGCCGCTCCTCCGCCGCCCGCTGCTTGAGCTCCGCCACCCGCCGCCCCATCGACGCCTCCACACCGACACCGCCAACCTCCCGGGTTGTGGGGGCGCCCGAGGCTCGTCGCCAGTGGCCCGGGCGGCCGGCCGTGTCCGCCCTTTTTCTGGCCGCTCCCGCTGGACGCTCGAGGGTTTTGGTCGAGCGCCTCTCCGACGCCTTCGACGACGATCCGCCGTCGAGAGCCGGGAGCGGGTTCGGAAACGGCGAAACACGAGACAGAGCAGTCAGGATGGCGCGCGCCTTGACCCGCGCGCCCGCGCGTGATTGAACGACCGCGATGGCCGACGCCCCAACGCCGTCGTCGCTGCGCGTCCTGGTGGTGGACGACGAGAAGAACATCCGGCAGACGCTGACGATGTGCCTCGAGGGGCTCGGCTGCGCGGTGACCGCGGTGGGCGCGCCCGAGGCCGCCCTCGCCGCCGCCTCGCGCGAGCCGTTCGACCTCGCGTTCCTCGATCTCCGCCTCGGCTCGGCCAGCGGCCTCGACCTGCTGCCGAAGCTGCTCGCCGAGGCCCCGCAGCTCCAGGTGGTGGTGATCACCGCCTACGCCAGCGTCGACACCGCGGTCGAGGCGATCAAGCGCGGCGCGCGCGACTACCTGCCCAAGCCCTTCACGCCGGCGCAGGTGCGCCACGCCGCGCAGATGGCCGCCGAGCGCGCGACGCTGACCCGGCGGGTCGCCGACCTCGAGCGCCGCCTCGCCGAGGGCGCGCCGGAGATCGACCTTGGCACCGCCTCGCCGCGCATGCGCGCGACGCTGGAGATGGTGGCCCGCGCCGCCGCCTCCGACGCGGCGGTGCTCCTGCGCGGCGAGAATGGCACCGGCAAGAGCGTGCTCGCCCGCGCGCTCCACGCGCAGGGCCGGCGGCGGGACGCGCCGTTCGTGGTGGTGAACTGTCCCACGCTCTCCGAGGAGCTGCTCGCGAGCGAGCTGTTCGGGCACGCGCGCGGGGCCTTCACCGGCGCGGTGCGCGACCAGGAGGGGCGCGTCGAGGCGGCCGAGGGCGGCACGCTGCTCCTCGACGAGATCGGCGAGCTGTCGCCGAGCCTGCAGGCGAAGCTCTTGCGCTTCCTGCAGGAGAAGCGGTTCGAGCGGATCGGGGAGAACCGCACCCGCAGCGCCGACGTGCGCGTGGTGGCCGCCACCAACCGCGACCTCGATCGCGACGTCGCCGACGGGCGCTTCCGCGAGGATCTCTATTACCGCCTGAACGTCGTCGAGATCCGCGTCCCCGCGCTCCGCGAACGCCCCGAGGACATCGAGCCGCTGGCGCGCCGATTCCTCGCCGTCGCCGCGATCGCGGCGCACCGCCCGACGCCCGACCTCTCGCCCGAGGCGCTCGCGCTCCTGCGCGCGCACCCGTGGCCGGGCAACCTCCGCGAGCTGCGCAACACGATGGAGCGCGCGGCGATCCTCTGGCCGGCGAGCGAGATCGGGCCCGATGCGCTCCCCGAGCGCATGCGCGCCGCCGCGGCCCCCGGCCCGTCGCTGGGCGGCGACTTCACCGTCGAGGCGATCGAGCGCGAGCACATCGCGCGCGTGGTGGCGCGCACCGCCACGCTCGACGACGCGGCGCGGATCCTCGGCATCGACGTCTCGACGCTGCGACGGAAGCGGCGGCGCTACGAGGAGTAGCGCTCACCGCGCCGGCTGCAATTCCGCCCACAGCACGCGCACGCGCGCGTCCTCGGTGTAAAAGCCGATCGCGCCCGGCTCGTCGAACAGTGCGTCGCCCACGCCGTCGTAGCGGAGCGCGAGCGCGCCGTCGATCGTGACGGTGAGACGCTGGCCGACCTTCGTCACCTCGATCAGCGCCTCGTGGCCGATCGGCGTGCCGGGCCCCTCGCCGGTCGAGAGGAAGCGTTGCGTGCTGCTCCCCCAGGCCCGCCCGATCTCGACGCCGTTCGTCTTGAATGCGAGGTAGTTGGTGCGCTTGTCGTCGGGCGCGCCGGTGTAGTTGAAGAACAGCCACAGCGCCTCCCACTCGTTCGGCCGCGCGCCGCGGCGGAGCTGCGCGTCGGTGACGGCGCGGAAGGTGAGGCGGAAGTCGCGCACGGGGTGATCCACCGATGAGCGCATTCGCGCGAGCGCGGCGTGCGTCGTGGCGCAGCCCACGGCCCGTCCCGGCTCGAGCACGAGCGCGCCGGCCGGATCCTCGACGACGCGTCCGTGGCCGTCGTAGTCGACCACCCAGCGATCGGGCGAGGGCGGGGCGCCGTCGGCGCTGCCGAGCGCGAGCGCGGCGAGGGCGCCGAGCGCGAGCGCCGTTCCGGACAGCTTCACGCCAGACAGATAGCACGCGAAGTCGGAACGGACGTCACCGCATGGGGGTACGGATTTGACGTTCGCCTCGGGTGGGGCAGCCGCGCCCGGGGGAACGTCAGGTCCGTCCCTCGTCGGATGCCGGCAGCGTGAACCAGAACGTCGCCCCGCGGCCCGGCTCGCTCTCGACGCCGATCTGCCCGCCGTGCGCGCGCACCACCTCGCGGCAGATGTACAGCCCGAGGCCGACGCCGCCCGGCGGCGAGCCGGGGACGCGGAAGAAGCGCTCGAAGATCGCCTCGCGGTACTCAAGGGGGATGCCCGGGCCGGTGTCGGCCACCTCGACCCGCACCTCGCCGTCGCCGGGGAGGGCGCGCACCTCGATCCGCCCGCCCGAGGGCGTGTGGCGCAGCGCATTGGCGAGCAGGTTCTCGAACACCAGCTGCAGCCGCTCCGGGTCGGCGTGCACGTCGTCGAGGCCCGGCGCGATCACCGCCACCAGCTCCACGCCCTGCTCCTCGGCACGCCCCGCCCGCTCCTTCACCAGCTCCTCGACGAACGGGCCGAGCGAGAGCCGCCGCCGCGCAAGCTCCATCCCGCCCGACTGGATCCGCGACAGATCGAGCAGGTCATCGACCATCTCCTGCAACCGCTCGCAATCGCCGCGCGCGGCGAAGAGCAGGTCGGCCTGCTTGGGCGTGAGCGGCCCGACCGTCTCCTCGGCGCACAGGTGGATCGCCATCCGCAGCGACGTGAGCGGCGTGCGGAACTCGTGCGCCACCGTCGCCACCAGGTCGTTCTTCAGCTCGTCGAAGCGGCGCAGGCGCGTGACGTCCTCGAAGACGATCGTCACGCCTCCGAGCGCCCCACCCTCGCCGTAGAGCGGCGTCGCCCGCGGCAGCAGCCAGCGCTCCCCGCCGGCGAGCGGCAGCCGGAACGCCTCGTCGAGCCCGCGCGGCACCCACGGCCCGCGCCCGGCGGCGACGTGCGCGCGCACCCGCTCGATCGTCTCGCCGACGATCGGCTCGGCGCCGGCGATCCCCTCGTCGCCGATGTGGAGCAGCATCGCCGCCGCCTCGTTCGCCGCCAGCACGGCGCCCGCCGCGTCGAGCATCACCACCGGGTCGGGGAGGCTGTCGATCGCCGCCTGCGCGGATTGCTGCGCCTGCAGCAACTCGCCGAGCGAGCTCGACCGGTACTGCGCCAGCCGGTCGGCCATCGTGTTGAACTCGCGCGCCACCTGCGCGATCTCGTCGCCGCCCGGGAGCTGCGCGCGCGCCTCGAGGTCGCCCTGCCCCACCCGCCGCACCGCCTGCGTCAGCACGGAGAGCGGGCGCAAGAGGCGCCGCGTGAAGCCGACCGCCGCGAGCAGCCCGAGCGCCACCGCCGCCGCCGTCGCGACGAGGATCAGGGCGTCGAAGCGGTGCGCCACCCGCGCCGCGCGATCGCTGCGCAGCAGCATTCCGTCCTCGTTGATCGCCAGCACCTCGTCGGCGGCGTCCTTCACCGCGAGGAACGCCGGCTCCATCTCCGCGAAGTAGACGCGCCCCTGCTCGGGCCCGTCGGGGAGCGCCTCGAAACGGGCGAGCTTCGCCTGGTACTCGCGCCAGCGCGCGCGGAGGCGCGCCATCGCGGCCGCCTCGCCCGGCTCGGTGATGTTGTGCTCCGCGACCACCAGCTCGTCCTCCAGGCGCCGCTGGTTGGGCGCCGCCTGCGCGAGCCCCTTGTCGCGCCGCCCGGCGACGAGGAACATCGCCGCGCTGTCGATCCGCTCGATCGACTCCTTCATGCGCTGCGCGGCGAGCACGCTGCGGTAGTTGTCCTTCAGGATCTCCTGCGAGCTGCGCCCGAGCCGCGCGATGGTGGCGCCGGCGACGAAGCCGATCACCGCCAGCCCGACGACGAGCGGCACCTGCGCCAGCGCGAGGCGGGTCTGCAGCCTCATCGTCGACCCGCCGCGCGGTCATGCTGCATCGCAGCGATCAATCTCCGCGCTCCACGTCGGGCTCCTCGAAGGAGACGATGTGCACGTCGAAGCCCGCCGCCTCCCGCACCAGGCGCAGCGGCACCGACCGCCCCAGGAGCTGCTTCCACCACGGCTGGTGCGACCGCCCGATCACGATGTGCCCGACGGAGTGCGAGCGCGCGAAGTCGAGGATCGCCGCCACCGGATCGCTCCCCTGCAGCTTCACCACCTCGGCGCCGAGCTCTCGGGCCAGCTCGATGTTGTCGTGAAGGAACCGTTGCTGCGCTGCATCAATCAGGTGCGGCGCCTCCTTCGGCGTCTCCACCCACACCACGAACCAGTCGGTGTTGAGCCGCCCTGCCAGCCGCGATCCCCGTCGCAGCAGCACCGCCGCGCGCGGCGAGAACGAGGAGATGCACACCAGCACCCGCGCCCGCGGCCGGCGCGCCCGCACCGGCTGCTCCGCCCGCCTCTTCTCGATCCCCGTCCGGTCGAGGCTCTCCGCCACCTCACGCAGCGCCAGCTCGCGCAGCGTGCCAAGGTTGTCCTGCTGGAAGAAGTGCTCGAGCGCCCAGGGCACCTTGTCGGCGGCGTAGATCTTCCCCGCGCGGAGCCGCTCGTGGAGGTCCTCGACGGCGAGGTCGAGGTTGACGATCTGATCGGCCTGCTTGAGGAAGCTGTCCGGGACCGTCTCGCGCACCACCACGTTCGTCACCCGCTCGACGGTGTCGTTGAGGCTCTCGAGGTGCTGGATGTTGAACGCGCCGATCACGTTGATGCCGGCGTCGAGCAGCTCGATCACGTCCTGGTAGCGCTTGCGGTTTTTGCTGCCCGGCACGTTGGTGTGGGCCAGCTCGTCGACGACCGCGATCGCCGGCCGCCGCGCCAGCACCGCCTCGAGGTCCATCTCCTCGACGGTGATGCCGCGGTACTCCACCTTGCGCCGCGGCACCACCTCCAACCCCTCGATCAGCTTCGCCGTGTCCTCCCGCCCGTGCGTCTCGACGAAGCCGATCACCACGTCGGTGCCGCGCGCCTTGAGCGCGTGCGCCTCCTCGAGCATCCGGTAGGTCTTGCCCACGCCCGCCGCGAAGCCGATGTACAGCTTCAGCCGGCCGCGCTTGCTGCGCTGCACCAGCTCGAGGAAGTCCTCGGGGCGGAGCGGGTTGCCGCTCATCGGTCGACTGTTTTCATGGCAGCGCGCCCGGGAGTTTGCCCGAATGCCGCCCGAACTGGCGATCGACGGCCAGGTTGAGCGCCAGCAGGTTCACCCGAGGCTCGCCGAACACCAGGAGATCGCGATCCTCGATCTGCGACTCGACCAGCGCCGCGAGGCGCGAGGGCGCCACCCCCCGCGCCTTCGCCACGCGCGGGATCTGCCAGCGCACCGCCGCCGGCGAGAGGTGCGGGTCGAGCCCGCTCGCCGACGTCGCGACCAGCTCCGCGGGGATCGGCAACTTCGCCTCGGGGTTCTCGCGCAGGAGACGCGCGGTCTCGCCCGCCACCCGTGCCCGCAGCCTGGCCGAGGTGACGCCGAAGTTGGACCCGCCCGAGCTGCTCGCGTCGTACCCCTCGTTTCCCGCCGCCGAGGGCCGGCCCTGGAAATACCAGGGTTCGGCGAACCGCTGCCCGATCAGGTCGGAGCCCGCCACCTCGCCGCGCTCGTCGGTGACAAAGCTCCCCTCCGCGCGGCGGGGAAAGAGCGTCTGTGCGATCGCCGTCACCACGAACGGATAGGCAATCCCGGTCAGCGCCAGCGTCACCACCGTCGCGCGGAGCGCGATCAACAGGGTTTTTCCCATGGCATCACACCAATCCAATGGCCTGGAGCAGGAGGTCGATCGCCTTGATCCCGACGAACGGCGCCACCATTCCCCCCAATCCATAGATGAGGAGCGAGCGCCGCAGCAGCGCCGCGGCGCCGAGCGGCCGGTACTTCACCCCGCGGAGCGCGAGCGGGATCAGCGCCACGATGATCAGCGCATTGAAGATCACCGCCGAGAGGATGGCGCTGTAGGGCGAGGCGAGGCGCATCACGTTGAGCGGGGCGATCTCCGGGAACGTCGCCACGAACAGCGCCGGGAGGATGGCAAAGTACTTCGCCACGTCGTTGGCGATCGAGAAGGTGGTCAGCGCGCCGCGCGTCATCAGCAGCTGCTTTCCAATCTCCACCACCTCGAGCAGCTTGGTGGGGTTGGAGTCGAGGTCGACCATGTTCCCCGCCTCCTTGGCCGCCTGCGTGCCGCTGTTCATGGCCACACCCACGTCGGCCTGCGCCAGCGCCGGCGCGTCGTTCGTGCCGTCGCCGGTCATCGCCACCAGCTTGCCCTTCTGCTGCTCCTGCTTGATGAGCCGCATCTTCGCCTCGGGCGTCGCCTCGGCGAGGAAATCGTCCACCCCCGCCTCGCGCGCGATCGCCGAGGCGGTGCGCGGATTGTCGCCGGTGATCATCACGGTGCGAATTCCCATCGCCCGAAAGCGCTCGAATCGCTCCTTGATTCCCCCCTTGACCACGTCCTTCAATTGAACGACGCCGAGCACGCGCGTGCCGTCCGCCACCGCCAGCGGCGTGCCGCCACCGTCGGCGATGGCGCGGGCCGCCGCGGTGACCTCCGGCGCGACGTTGCCCCCGAGGGACTCCACGTGCTGGCCAATCGCCTCCATCGCCCCTTTGCGGATCATCCGCACCGGCGAATCGGGGAGATCGCAGCCGCTCATCCGGGTGTGGGCCGAAAAGGGGATGAAGGTGGCGCCCATTTCGTGGATCGGGCGCCCGCGCAGGCCATAGGACTTCGCCAGGACGACGATCGAGCGCCCCTCGGGCGTATCATCGGCGAGACTGGCAAGTTGCGCGGACTCCGCATGCTTCTCATGTGTCAACGCGGGCGTCGGCAGGAAGGCGGTGGCCATCCGGTTTCCCAGGGTGATCGTTCCGGTCTTGTCGAGGAGGAGCGTGTCCACGTCGCCCGCCGCCTCGACGGCGCGGCCGCTCATCGCCAGCACGTTCTTGCGCAACAGCCGGTCCATTCCGGCAATCCCGATCGCCGACAGGAGGCCGCCAATCGTGGTGGGGATCAGGCAGACCAGCAGCGCCACGATCGCCGTCGCCGAGAGCGCCTGTCCCGAATAGAGCGCCAGCGGCACGAGGGTGACGCAGGCGAACAGGAATATCAAGGTCAGGCCGACCAACAGAATGTGCAACGCAATTTCGTTCGGGGTCTTCTGCCGCGAGGCACCCTCGACGAGCGCGATCATCCGATCGAGGAACGACTCACCGGGATTGGCGGTGATCCGCACCACGATGCGGTCGGAGAGCACGCGCGTTCCACCCGTCACCGCCGAGCGGTCGCCGCCCGCCTCGCGGATCACCGGCGCCGATTCGCCGGTCATCGCCGACTCGTCCACCGAGGCGACCCCCTCGGTGACCTCGCCGTCGCCGGGGATCCACTCGCCCGCATCGACGACCACGGTGTCGCCCGCCCGCAGCGACGAAGCCGGCACCGCCTCCTCATTGCCGTCCGCGCCGATCCGGCGGGCCGTGGTCTCCTTTCGCATCTGGCGCAGGGTGGCCGCCTGCGCCTTTCCCCGCCCCTCGGCGATCGCCTCGGCGAAGTTGGCGAACAGCACGGTGAACCACAGCCACAGGCTCACCGCGCCGCTGAACCAATAAGGGACGTGATCGGGCCGCGCGATGGCGAGGTCGCGCAGGAACAGCGCCGTGGTGAGCGCGCTGCCCGCCTCGACGACGAACATCACCGGATTGCGCGCCACGCTGCGCGGCGCCAGCTTGCGCACGCTGTCCGCGAGCGCGGGCTTCACGATTCCCCAGTCGAACAGAGACTGGGGGGCCTTGTCGTGGGCCATGGCTAATACACCTTTCCGCCCCGGGCGAGGAAGTGTTCCACGAGCGGCCCGAGCGACAGCGCGGGAAAGAAGGTGAGCGCTCCCACGATGATCACCACGCCGACGAGCAGCGCGGTGAAGAGCGGGCCATTGGTGGGAAACGTCCCGGGCCCGGGCGGGGTGAGCTTCTTTCCCACGAGCGAGCCGGCGATCCCGAGGACGGGGACGATCATCAGGAACCGCCCGGCCAGCATCGCGACGGCGATGGCGACGTTCCAGAATCGCGTGTTGGCATTCAATCCGGCGAAGGCGGAGCCATTGTTTCCGGCCGCGCTCGAAAAGGCATAGAGGATCTCCGAGAGTCCATGCGGACCGCCGTTGCCGAGCGACGAGACGCCGTACGGCCGCACCGCCGCCCACGCCGAGAGGCACAGGATGATCAGCGGGAAGATCAGCACGTAGAGCATCGCCAGCTTCATCTCCCGCGCCTCCACCTTCTTGCCGAGGATCTCGGGCGTTCGCCCAACCATCAATCCGGCGATGAACACCGCCAGCAGCACGAAGACGAGGATCCCGTAGAGGCCGGCGCCGACGCCTCCGAAGATCACCTCGCCGAGCTCGATGTTCACCAGGGGAACGAGCCCGCCGAGCGGGGTGAAGCTGTCGTGCATCGAGTTGACCGCGCCGCAGGAAGCGTCGGTGGTGACCACGGCGAACAGCGCCGATCCGGCCACGCCGAAGCGGCTCTCCTTTCCCTCCATGTTGCCCTGTGTCTGATCGATCGCCGGCCCGGCGAATGCCCGGTTCGGGCCGCTCTCGGCGGCGTAGCAGGCGAGGACTCCGGCCAAAAAGAGCGCCGCCATCGCGCCGAAGATCGCCCAGCCCTGTTTCCGATCGCCGGCCATCCGGCCATAGGTCGAGGTGAGCGCCGCCGGAATGGCGAAGATGGCCACCAGTTGCAGGAAATTGCTCAGCGGCGATGGGTTCTCGAAGGGGTGGGCGCTGTTGGCGTTGAAGAAGCCGCCGCCATTGGTGCCGAGCATCTTGATCGCCTCCTGCGAAGCGACCGGCCCGAGCGGGAT